>JAIXQM010000052.1 GCA_027485735.1 Sphingomonadales bacterium
CCGGTGGGCGTGCCGCAGGCGCTGCTGCACAATCTGAAGCACAACAAGATCCTGCACGAACGCATCATGATCCTGACGGTCGTGATCGACGAAGTGCCCTATGTGTCGGACGAGGATCGCATCGGCGTGAAGGATCTGGGCGGCGGCTTCTACCGCATCCTCGTTCGCTATGGCTTCATGCAGGAAATCGACATTCCAGCCGTGCTGAAAAAGGTCGAAAATTGCGGGCCCAAGCTGAAGATGATGGAAACCAGCTTCTTCCTGTCCCGCCAGACCCTGCTGGCAAGCGACAAGCCCGGCATGGCGATCTGGCGCGAGCATCTGTTCAGCTGGATGATGCGCAACGCCGAAAGCGCGATGGACTTCTTCAAGCTGCCCACCAATCGCGTGGTGGAGCTTGGCTCGCAGGTCGAGATCTGAGTACTCAATCCAGATCGCTGGTGGAGATCACGAACCAGCGCTGGCCGCCATCCGCCATCAAGGTGACCATTTCGCCGCTGGGCACCTCGAACGCGGGGGCCAGTTCGATAATGTCACCCGTCGCCGCCATGAGCCGGATGCCACCGCGTCCAGCCGCCCGAACCGTCAGCAGGCGGCCCGCCAGCTGATTTGCGCGCGGCAGCCGGATGGACAGATTTTCGACCCGCACCGCAATGACGACATCAATATCGTCGCCAAGGCTTATCGTGCCAGCGTCTGCATCGTTCACGATCAACGGTCGCGCCAGTTGCGCGCCGCGCGACCCGGGCGGGCCGACCGGCCCCGTCGCACCGGCGGGCCCAGCCAGTCCCGGCGGCCCTGCCGGTCCCTGAGGCCCGGGTGGCCCATCATTGCCAACGCGGGCCGCGCAGCCGGAAAGGGCAAAAGCCAGAAGGACAAGTGGCAGGACTGCTCGTGTCATTACGGTAATGTAATTCTTTGGCGTCCGCCCTGCAAGCGCGGTCGAATGCCATGTTACCCCTCCCGCAGCCAAGAGGTGCAGGGGTTGCGCAAAGCCGCTAGGGTGTCTCCAACCACAGGAGAATCCCCTCATGACCATTTCCCGCGAAATCTGCCTTGCCAGCCGCCCGGTCGGCATGCCCGCCGCCGAAAATTTTGCACTCGCAAACCGCGAATTGGCTGCTCCTGGTGCCGGCGAAGTGCTGGTGCAGAACAAGTATATGTCTGTCGACCCCTACATGCGGGGCCGCATGTATGACCGGCCGAGTTATGTGCCGCCGTTCCAGATCGGCGAGGCGCTGCAGGGTGGTGCCATCGGCGTGGTGGTGGAAAGCAACGCGGAAGGGCTGAGGAAGGGCGACATCGTCTCTTCCATGTTCGGCTGGCGCGAGGCGTTCGTTGCCCCGGCTGCAGCACTGGAAAAGCTCGACGTGCCGGGTGGCATTCCGATGGAAAGCTTCCTGGGCGTGCTCGGCATGCCCGGCCTCACCGCCTGGGCCGGCCTAACCCAGATCGGCAAGCCCAAGTCCGGTGACGTGGTGTTTGTCTCCGGTGCCGCCGGTGCCGTGGGCAGCATCGTCGCGCAGGTTGCCAAGCTGAAGGGCTGCACCGTGGTCGCCAGCGCCGGCAGTGACGACAAGTGCGCATGGCTGAAGAGCCTCGGCATCGATCATGTCATCAACTATC
This sequence comes from Sphingomonadales bacterium, assembly GCA_027485735.1. Classification (GTDB taxonomy): domain Bacteria; phylum Pseudomonadota; class Alphaproteobacteria; order Sphingomonadales; family Sphingomonadaceae; genus Sandarakinorhabdus. Next base: position 1,627 of record JAIXQM010000052.1, read on the forward strand.
GCACCTGCGGCAATCTGCTGGCCGCCGTGCAGGCCGCTGCGCCGAAGGGCATCGACATCTATTTCGACAATGTTGGCGGCGAGCATCTGGAAGTCGCCATTGAAGTCGCCCGCCCGTTCGCGCGGCTGATCGAGTGTGGCATGATTTCCGCCTACAACGACACCGAGCCAACGCCCGGCCCGCGCAACATCATCCAGGTGGTGGGCAAATCGCTGACGATGCGCGGCTTCATCGTGATGGAATTTGCCGGCCAGCGCGGTGATTTCCTCGCCGAAATGGGCCCGTGGATTCGCGCCGGCAAGCTGAAGTGGCAGGAAACGGTACTGGAGGGCATCGAAAAGGCGCCGGAAGCCTTCATCGGCCTGTTCGAAGGCAAGAACACCGGCAAGATGCTGGTGAAGCTGTAAACACAAGTTCACCCCGAAATTATCTGTCATGCTGGCGAAGGCCAGCATCCACTGCACGGAACGGGCTCAATCACGAGACTGATGCCCGGCAGGACGATGGATGCTGGCCTGCGCCAGCATGACAGGATTACGGATCTTCTACCCCACCGGCCGCCGCGCGTTCAGCGCCAGCGCCAATGTGCCCTCGTCCAGCCAATCAAGTTCGCCACCCATCGGCAGGCCTTGCGCCAGCTGGCTGACCTTCACGCCGGTGGAGGCCAGTGCCTCGGCGACATAGTGCATGGTTGCCTGCCCCTCCATTGTGGCCGACAGGGCAAGCACCACCTCCTTCACCACGCCGTCACCGGCACGCGCCACAAGCGACGGGATGGCCAGATCCTCCGGCCCCACCCCGTCGAGTGCGGACAAGCGCCCACCCAGCACATGGTAGCGGCCGGAAAACAGGTGGCGGCCATCGAGCGCCCACAGATCAGCCACGTCCGCCACCACGCAGAGCAGCGACGGATCGCGGCGCGGATCGCGGCAAATGGCGCACGGATCGCTGGTTTCAACGTTGCCGCACACCCCGCACACCACCAGATTGGCCGCAACCGCCTGCAAGGCTTCGAGCAACGGGAACAGCGCCACCTCGCGCCGTTTGATGAGGTGCAGCACCGCTCGCCGGGCCGATCGCGGCCCCAGACCGGGCAGGCGCGCCAACGCGTTGGTGAGGGCATCAATTTCGGGCGAAGCCATGGCCCCTTATGGTGACAGATTTTTACCGGCGCAACCGGTCTGGATTTTGACACGAATTCCCCGGCGCACAGGCTTTTCGCGCTGCACCATATGGGCTAGACCGTGCGACATCTTGTCAAAGCACATACAAAGGGAGAGGCGCAGTGACCGCCATCGGCCAGGACAGTCTGAACACCCGCCGCACGCTGAAGGCCGCGGGCAAGGAATATGCCTATTACAGCCTGGAGGCCGCCGCGGCGCAGCTGGGCGACATCTCGCGCCTGCCCTATTCGATGAAGGTGCTGCTGGAAAATCTGCTGCGTTTTGAAGATGGCAGCACGGTGACCACCGCCGACGTGAAGGCCGTGGTCGATTGGCAGGCCACCCGCACGTCGAACCACGAGATCAACTATCGCCCGGCCCGCGTGCTGATGCAGGATTTCACCGGCGTGCCGTGCGTCGTCGATCTGGCCGCCATGCGCGATGCCATCACCAAGCTCGGCGGCGATCCGATGAAGATCAACCCGCTGGTGCCGGTCGATCTGGTGATCGATCACAGCGTGATGGTCGATGAATTCGGCAACCCCAAGGCGTTTGAAGACAATATGGCGCTAGAATACGCCCGCAACCTGGAACGCTATGAGTTCCTGCGCTGGGGCAGCGGCGCGCTGAAGAATTTCCGCGCGGTGCCGCCCGGCACCGGCATCTGCCACCAGGTGAACCTGGAATATCTCGCCAAGACGGTCTGGAGCAGCGAAGACACTTCGGGCGCCATGGTCGCCTATCCGGATACGTGCGTGGGCACGGACAGCCACACCACGATGATCAACGGCCTGGGCGTGCTGGGCTGGGGCGTGGGCGGCATCGAAGCCGAAGCCGCCATGCTGGGCCAGCCGGTTTCCATGCTTATCCCCGAAGTCGTCGGCTTCAAGCTCACCGGCAACCTGGCCGAAGGCGTGACCGCCACCGATCTGGTGCTCACCGCCACCCAGATGCTGCGCAAGAAGGGCGTGGTGGGCCGCTTCGTCGAATATTATGGCCCCGGCCTCGATGCGCTCACCCTCGCCGATCGCGCCACGCTGGCCAACATGGCGCCGGAATATGGCGCCACCTGCGGCTTCTTCCCGGTCGATACCAAGACCATCGATTATCTGGTGCTGTCCGGCCGCGATGCCGACACCGTGGCGCTGGTCGAAGCCTATGCGAAGGCGCAGGGCCTGTGGCGCGAAGCCGATACGCCCGATCCCGTCTTCACCGACACGCTGGAACTCGATCTCGGCACCGTCATGCCCAGCCTCGCCGGCCCGCGCCGTCCGCAGGACAAGGTGCTGCTGTCGGATGCCAAGCCGGCTTACGAAAAGGAACTGGCCGGCGGTTACGGCAAGGCTGAGAAGATGGGCCAGCGTGTGCCTGTTGCCGGCGCCAATTACGACATCGGCCATGGTGACGTGGTGATCGCCGCCATCACCAGTTGCACCAACACGTCAAACCCCGCCGTGCTGGTTGCCGCCGGCCTCGTTGCCCGCAAGGCGCGCGCGCTCGGCTTGAAGAACCAGCCCTGGGTGAAGACCAGCTTTGCCCCCGGATCGAAGGTCGTCACCGATTATTTCGACAAGTCCGGCCTGACGGCGGACATGGACGCGCTGGGCTTCAACCTCGTCGGTTATGGCTGCACCACCTGCATCGGCAATAGCGGCCCGCTGCCGGAGCCGATTTCGGACGCGATCAACAGCAACGACATCGTTGCCTGCTCAGTGCTGTCGGGTAACCGCAACTTCGAAGGCCGCGTGTCGCCGGACGTGAAGGCCAATTACCTTGCCTCGCCGCCGCTGGTCGTTGCCTATGCGCTGGCCGGCACGATGCGCAAGGATCTGACCAAGGAACCGATCGGTGAAGGCACCAACGGCCCGGTGTATCTGAAGGACATCTGGCCCACCAACGCCGAAGTTGCCGGCATGGTGATGGCCAACGTGACGCCCGAGATGTTCGCCGCGCGCTATGCCAACGTGTTCGATGGCGATGAGCGCTGGCAGGCGATCAAGGTCGAGGGCGGCGCCACTTATCGCTGGAACACCAGCTCCACCTACGTGCAGAACCCGCCCTATTTCGACGGCATGACGATGACGCCGGCTCCGGTGGCCGACATCATCGGCGCCCGTGCGCTGGCCGTGTTCGGGGACAGCATCACCACCGATCACATCAGCCCGGCCGGCAGCATCAAGGAATCGAGCCCGGCCGGCCGCTATCTGACCGAGCGCCAGGTGACCAAGGCGGAGTTCAACAGCTACGGCGCCCGCCGCGGCAATCATGAAGTGATGATGCGTGGCACCTTCGCCAATATCCGCATCCGCAACGAAATGGTGCCGGGCGTTGAAGGCGGCGTGACGCGCCACATCCCGTCGGGCGAGCAATTGGCCATCTATGACGCTGCCATGGCCTACAAGGCCGAGGGCACGCCGCTGGTGGTCGTCGCCGGCAAGGAATATGGCACCGGCTCCAGCCGCGACTGGGCGGCCAAGGGCACCACGCTACTCGGCGTGCGCGCCGTGATCGCCGAAAGCTTTGAGCGCATCCACCGTTCCAACCTGGTCGGCATGGGCGTGCTGGCGCTGGAATTCGCCGCCGGCACAGACCGCAAGTCGATCGGCCTCACTGGCGAGGAAGTGTTCGAGATCACCGGCATGGCCAACCTGAAACCGCGCCAGATGCTGGCGGTGCGCTTCACCCGGCCCGATGGCAGCACCGGCGAGTTCCAGGCGCTGTGCCGGATCGATACCGAGCAGGAGCTGGAATATTATTACGCTGGCGGCATCCTGCCTTACGTGTTGCGAAACCTCGCCGCAGCATGAGTTGGCAGACAGTTGCCATCGAGACGGCAGGCTGGATCGGGGCGGTGCTGGTGCTGGCGGCCTACGCGCTGGCCAGCGCTGGCCGCCTTGATGGAAAATCGCCGCTGTTCCAGTGGCTGAACCTCGTTGGCGCGGCCGGCTTCGTGATCAACACCGCCTGGCACGGCGCCATGCCGTCGATGGTGCTCAACATCATCTGGTGCGGGATAGCGGTGTTTACCTTGTGGAAACTGCGCAGCTAGCAGCTGCAGTCAGAGAACTTAATTTGAAGTAAATTTTTCGTTGATATTCCGGTAACGCATCCGTAGTATCCCTCAGTCTGTGCCGTGGTGGTGCTGATTCAAGGGGGTATTTTGTGATGCGTTTCCAGTTTTCCGTCATCGCCACAGCGATGATCGTTGCGTCACCGGCGCTTGCCATCGAAGCTTTTGAACCGGCGCCCAACGTCGCCGGGCTTTCGGCCAACGCCGCCAAACAGTTGAGCGCTATCCAGCCAGTCAAGATGGCCAGCGGCAGCAAGAATGGCATGAGCTGGTCGGCTGTCAGCCGCGTCATCGGCCAAACGGCGACTTCGGATGTGCTCGCCCCAAGCAACACTATCGGCGGTGGCAACCCGATCTACAAGCCGTCCGCCAACAAGAGCGGCACGGTCGCCCTGATCATGGAATATTCCAACGGTGATCGCTTCATCTGCTCGGGCAGCGTGATGGCCGATGGCCGCTCCATCGCCACCGCCGCCCACTGCGTCAGCGGCGGCGCCGGCACCGCCAACCCGGTGAAGACCACGGTCCACTTCTATAACGGCAATCCCGATGAGCGGGCGGTCAACCCCGGTGCCAGCGAAACCCGCAGCGTCACCGCCTATTTCGTTCACCCGGAATATACCGGCGAAGTGATCGACCAAAACGACATCGCCATCCTGCGCATCAACAAGGAAGCGCCGGCTTCGGCCCAGCGTTATGATCTCTTCACCACGAACGATCTGACCGGGACGCAGTTCAACGTCGCCGGCTATGGCACACGTTCGACGACTGGTGGCGACAACGGCAACACGCCGCCGTTCGGTGCCCGCACCGGTTTCCTGCGCGAAGGCGACAATATCTATGACTATGCCTGGGGCGATGCGCGCTTCCAGGGCTTCTTCTCCAGCTATCGCTTCGCCGGCGGAACCGAGAATTTCTTCGGCACTGCAGACGTTGAATTCAGCTTCATTTCTGACTTCGACAACGGTCTGCGGGCGCAGGATCAATCGCGCCGTATCGCCAACGCAATCGGTCTCGGCCCGCTCGGCAACACCTTCTTCGACAACACCGGTGTTGGTGCGCGCGAAGTCGGCATTGCCGGCGGCGATTCGGGCGGCCCGGGCTTCGTCGATGGCAAGCTCGCCACGATCAACTCCTATGGCCTCACCTTCGGCGCCAACTTCGGTGACTTTGGTGGCGGCCTGAACGCGGGTTGGGGTGAATTCTCCGGCTATGTGCCGGTTTACATCCACACCGATTTCATCGCAACGACCGCGGTGCCGGAACCGGCCAGTTGGGCGTTGCTGATCATGGGCTTTGGCCTGACTGGGGCCACCATGCGCCGCCGTCGCGGTGTGACGGCTGCCGCCTGACACCAGGCCAGCGCTTGAAAGGGCCGGCTCCGGATCATCCGGGGCCGGCTTTTTTCATGCCCGTTCCAGCAGGCTGCCCCTGATCCGGCCCCACTGTGCGGTGGGCCAGTCACGCTCCACCGCGATCGCCGCCAGCTTTGCCGATGGGTGGGCACACATCACAGTGCCGCCGCTTTCCAGAGCAAGTTCGAAACAGGGCACGTCGCTGTGATGATCGCTGGTGAAATGCACCACTGCACCCTCCAGACCTTCGCGTGCCAGCCACGCTTCCAGTGCCCGCCGTTTGGCAGCGCCATAGCAATTTTCGCCCGCCAGCCGGCTGGTCAGCCAGCCGCCGCGCCGCACCGCTTCGGTTGCCACCACATCGGCCACGCCCAGCTTGGCGGCAATGGCGCGCACATAAAAACTGTGGCTGGCCGATGCGATCACCAGCCTGCGGCCAAGGGCGGCATCATTGCCCAACGCGGCGCGCGCGCCCAGCAATGCATGTGCTGCCACAAAGGTTTCGGCGAAACACGCCGCCGCTGCCGCCATACGGCTTTCCGCCACCCGTTCCCCGATCAACCAGCGGTGCGCCCAGCTCTTGATGCCGCTGCGCGAAATCAGCCTGACACCATAGGCCAGCGCACCCAGCGCCACCAACGGCAGAAAAATCACGCGCCACGGCGCTTCATTCCGCAGCCAGTACGCAATGAAGTGCGTCCAACTGCCAGTATCGGTCAGCGTCCGGTCCAGATCGTAAACGGCGACTTCGTTCGGCACGGAGGTATTTGTTCCCCTTGGCATTTGCCCTCGCATAGCCCAGTTTACCGGCCATGGGCAGTGGCGGCCATTATGGCAGCAGTATCAGCTGGCAGGACACAGGCGACGGTGGCGCCCGCGTGGTGCTGTCCGGCCGGCTGACCATTGACGATGTGGCCACGCTGGCCGATGAACTGGCTGCAGTGCCGCCGCGCGCGCCGGGGCTTTCTGTCGATCTTTCGGCGGCAACAGCCATCGATACCGCGGGTGCCTGGGCCATCAACAGCCTGATCAACCGCTGGAACGACGCGGGCCACACGGCCCAGGTGCAAGGCGCTGCTCCCGATATCGATCGGCTGATCCGCGCCCTCACCGTACCGCCGCCGCCTGTGAAGCGCCGGGCCGACAGGGGCAATCCGGTGCTGGCCCGGCTGGAGCAGATCGGCCGGGCCGTGGTGCACCAGGCCGACAATGCCGGCGGCTTCCTCGCCTTTCTGGGACAGACTTTGGTGGTGCTGGCCTTGACGCTGATCGGCCGCCGCCGCTTGCGCTGGCATGCCGTGGCGCATCAGGGCGAAGCCATTGGCGTCAACGCGCTGGGCATTATCGGGCTGCTGCTGTTTCTGGTCGGCCTGGTGGTGGC
>JAIXQM010000103.1 GCA_027485735.1 Sphingomonadales bacterium
CCGGATGCGCGCGGGGTGATCTGCGGGCTGTCGGGCGGCACCACCCGGGCGCACGTGGTGCGCGCCGCGCTGGAAGCGCAGGGCCAGCAGACCGCCGATCTGGTTGATGCACTCGCCGCCGATGGTGTGCCGGCCGCGATGCTGCGGGTGGATGGCGGCATGGTCGCCAACAACTGGCTGTGCCAGGATCTGGCCGACAGCCTGGGCGTGGTGGTGGAACGACCGCGCGTTATTGAAACCACGGCGATGGGCGCAGCGATGCTGGCCGGGGTGGGGGCCGGGATTTTTGCCGATCTTGGCGCAGCGGCAGCCGCAATGGCCGCGGCGGATGTGCGCTTCCACCCGGCCACCGATGGCGCCACCCGCAGTGCGCGGCGGGCACAATGGCAGGCCGCCGTTGCCAAGGTGCTGGCGTGAATCCGCTTTCCGGTTTGGCGTTGGTGGCGGCCATGGCGTTGCTGATCGGTGGCCTGTGGCTGTCGCGGCAACCGGGCGGCAACCGCACCAAGGCGCTGCTGATGATCATCGCCGCCTTCGTGGTGGCGTTCAACGCCTTCATTGCCGCCTTTCCGCCACCGCAGCTGCCGGGCTGAGCAGGGACCGATAAAGCACCGATTGGCGCCTTTAACCCGGTTCCTGGAGAGGAATCGGCATTTTCTGGCCCGTTTTGTGTGATTTTTGGATGGATTGCGGCCGTTTGACTTGAAAAACGCACCGGTTTGCATTAATTACGATGGCGTAATGTTCGCAACGATGGAACGAGCCATGCGTGTCTGTCTGATCGCAACCACTCTGGCTGCTGCCGCCCTTTCAACTCCGGCGTTGGCGCAACGCCATGCCGATGTGGTGTATCTGCAGCAGATGAAGGCCAAGCACGCGCGCGAAGTGGCGGAAAACGCCAAGCGCATGCAAGAGGGGGAGGCGTCTGCGCCGGCGCCGGCCAAAAAGGCCAAGCCGTCTGTCCCGGCAACCGCCCGGCCAACGCCGCCGTCGACTTCGAACTGACGCTTCCGGCCGCGACGACGGCCCTGCGAGGAAATCCAGCTTGCATCCCCTCTGGGGGCGGATAGTCTGCCGCCAAGACAGAAGATGGGGAGAATGAAATGAAGCGTGCGCTGTTGCTGACGGCTGGGGCCAGTATTTGGGCTTTGGCAGGCGCGGTCGCGGTTGTGTCTGGCGGACCGGGCACAGGCGTGCGCGGTGTGGATGCACAGCGGCTGATGAATGCCCGTAGTGAGCCGGGTAACTGGATGACGCACGGCGGCACCTATGCCGAACAGCGCTTTGCCGATCTCAACCAGATCAATGCCGATAACGTGAAGCAACTTGGCCTCGCCTGGTACGCCGATCTGCCCACCAATCGCGGCCAGGAAGCCACGCCGATCGTGGTGGATGGCACCATGTACACCACCACCAGCTGGTCAAACGTGATGGCGCTGGATGCCGTTACCGGCAAGGTGAAGTGGCATTATGATCCCAAGGTGGACAAGGCGCGCGGGCACAGCGCCTGCTGCGATGTCGTCAACCGCGGTGTCGCGGTGTGGGGCGGGCTGGTGTATGTCGCCGCCCTGGATGGACGGCTGATCGCGCTGGATGCCAACACCGGCAAGGTGAAATGGTCCACGCAGACATTTACCGACAGCGCCAAGCCTTACACCATCACCGGCGCACCGCGCGTGATGAAGGGGCTGGTGGTGATCGGCAACGGCGGCGGCGAACTCGGCGTGCGCGGTTATGTGACCGCCTATGACGCGATGACCGGCAAGAAGAAGTGGCGTTTCTTCACGGTGCCCGGCAACCCGGCCAATGGCCCGGATGGCGAAGTGTCAGACAGCATCATGGCCGGCAAGGTCGCGCCGACCTGGTCGGGCGAATATTGGAAGGGTGGCGGCGGCGGCACGGCCTGGGATGCCATCGTCTATGATCAGGAACTTGATCAGCTCTATATCGGTGTTGGCAACGGCAGCCCGTGGAACCACGAGATCCGGTCGGACGGCAAGGGCGACAATCTCTTCCTGTCGTCGGTGCTGGCGCTGAAGCCGGATACTGGCGAATATCTCTGGCACTATCAGGGCACGCCCGCTGAAACCTGGGATTATACCGCCACCCAGCCGATCATGCTTTCAACGCTGATGATCGAAGGCAAACCGCGCAAGGTGCTGATGCAGGCGCCGAAGAATGGCTTTTTCTATGTGATCGACCGCGCCAATGGTCAGCTGATTTCGGCCAAGGGCTTTGCCACGCAAACCTGGACCACCGGCGTTGACATGAAGACCGGCCGCCCGATCGAAGTGCCGGAAGCGCGTTATCGCAAGGCCGGCGCGCTGGTGATGCCGTCGCCGCTGGGCGCCCACAACTGGCACCCGATGAGCTACAGCCCGCGCACTGGTCTGGTCTATCTGCCGGCGCAGGAAATGCCGCAATTCTATCAGAATCAGGAAGGCTTTGAACGACGCGAAGGCGCCTGGAACCTGGGCATCGCCATCGATCCCGGTACGGTTCCCGATGATCGGGCCCAGTTCAAGGCGATCAAGGCATCGCTGAAAGGCAAGCTGATCGCTTGGGATCCGGTGGCGCAGAAGCCGGCGTGGGAAATCACCTATGATGGCCCGTGGAATGGCGGCACGCTGGCGACGGCGGGCAATCTGGTGTTCCAGGGCAACGGCGCCGGCGATTTCCAGGCGTTCAACGCCAGCACAGGCACCAAGCTGTGGAACTTCAAGGCGCAGACCGGCATCATCGCGCCGGCCGTGAGCTACAGCGTGAAGGGCCAGCAATATGTGGCGATCATGGTCGGCTATGGCGGCGCCTTCCCGTTGACCGCCGCCTTTGACGATCCGCGCGATGCCCGCAATGGCCGTCTGCTGGTGTTCAAGCTGGGCGGCAGGGGTGCATTGCCCAAGGCGACCGAGCCAGTGTTTGCGGCGGCCAACCCGCCCAGCGACGCCTTCACGCCGGAACAGGTGGCTGAAGGCGGCAAGATCTACAGCGCCAACTGCGCCTTCTGCCATGGCCCCGATGCCCATGCGTCCGGCATTCTGCCTGATTTGCGGCGTTCGGGCGTGCTCACCGATGCAGCGGCGTGGAAGGCCGTTGTTCACGACGGCGCACTGAAGGCCAATGGGATGATCGCCTTCAGCCGCTGGTACACCCCGGCCCAGGTGGAAGCCGTGCGCGGCTATGTTGGCAGCCAGGCAAAGAAACTGCAGGCGCTGGAAACCGCTGGCGGCAAGTGAGATTTTGAGGGGCCGGCGCTGTGCCGGCCCCTTATTTCTTCCGGCTCAATTCCCGCATGCCGCGATCAAGCCCTTCCAGGGTGAGTGGATACATGCGGTCGTGCATGATGTCCTTGATCATGCGGATCGACTGGCCGTTTTCCCAATGTTTCTCCGGGATCGGATTCAGCCAGATCGATGAATGATAGACGTCGGTCATCCGGCGCAGCCAGGCCTCGCCGGGTTCCTCGTTCCAATGTTCAGTGCTGCCGCCGGCATAGGTGATTTCGTACGGGCTCATCGAGGCGTCACCAACGAACACCAGTTTGTAATCGTGCGGGAATTTGTGGAGGATCTCCATCATCGGCGTCCGCTCGGTCCAGCGGCGCTTGTTGTCTTTCCACACTGCTTCATAGGGGCAGTTGTGGAAATAGAAGAATTCCATGTGCTTGAATTCGGATTTTGCTGCCGAAAACAGCTCCTCGCACAGCTTGATGTGTGGATCCATCGAGCCGCCGATATCCAGCATCAGCAGCAATTTCACCGCATTGTGCCGTTCCGGGCGCATGACGATATCGAGCCAGCCCTGCTTTGCGGTGCCGCGGATGGTGGAATCAAGATCAAGCTCGTCCGCCGCGCCTTCGCGGGCAAAGCGGCGCAGACGGCGCAGGGCCACCTTGATGTTACGGGTGCCCAGTTCAACGGTTGAATCGAGATTCTTGAACTCGCGCTTGTCCCAAACCTTCACGGCGCTTTGCTTGCGCCCGTCCTTCTGGCCGATGCGCACGCCTTCGGGATTGTCGCCCTGCGCGCCAAAGGGGGATTTCCCCGCGGTGCCGATCCACTTGTTGCCGCCTTCGTGGCGCTTTTTCTGTTCCTCCAGCCGCTTCTGGAGGGTTTCCATCAGCTTGTCCCAACCCATTTTCTCCAGCTCGGCGCGCTCTTCCTCGCTCAAGTTCATTTCGGCCAGGGCGCGCAGCCAGTCTTCCGGAATCTCGGTTTCGGATTCCAGCGTCGGCTCTATCCCCTTGAACACCTTGGCGAACACCTGATCGAACCGGTCGAGCAGGCCTTCGTCCTTCACATAGGTGGCGCGGGCCAGATAATAGAAATCGATGATCGAATAATCGATGACGTCGCCCTGCAGCGCCTCCAGCATCATCAGATGCTCCTTCATGGAGGCCGGGATTTTCGCGGCGCGCAATTCTTCGAGGAAGGTGAGGAACATCGGGCAGGGCCTTGAGCTTGAGTGTGGCGACTGTTGCCGGCTGCGGGCAGCAGCGCAATGCGGAATTTTGCCAGCCGCGCAGCGCCACCTCAGCCGTGTGCGGCGTCGGAACGGGCCTTCTGGTCGGCAAAGGCTGTCTGGAAGGCGGGACGCGCTTCGGAGCGGGCGACGTAGGCCGCCAACACTGGATAATCGCTGAGCAGCATGGCGCTAGCCGGCCGGCGCAGCACGCAGACCATCATGATGTCGCCGGCGCTGAAATCGCCTTCCAGCCAGTCCCTGCCGCTCAGCCAGGCGGCCAGATCGTCCAGCCGCTGGCGCAGCCGTGCTTCCAGCATCGGCAGCCGCTCGTGCGTCCACGGCTTGTCGGCTTCCAGCAGCACCGCCACCTCGCGCTCGACGATCACCGGCTCGATGGTGCTGACGGCAGCAAACATCCAGGCAATGCTGCGGGCACGGACGGCCGGATTGGTGGGCAGCAGGCCTGAGTGGGTTTCGGCGATGTGCAGCACGATGCCGCCGGATTCGAACAGGGTCAGGCCATCGGTTTCATAGGTGGGGATCTGCCCGAAGGGCTGGCGCGCCTTGTGTTCCGCTGTCTTCAGATCGGCGAATGACAGCAGCCGCAGCTCGTGATCTTGCCCCACTTCGGCCAGCGCCCAGCGCACCGCCATGTCCCGCGCCAGCCCGCGCCCGCGATCGGGGGAGGCGGCGAAGACGCTGACGATGGGCGTCACCCGCGCAGGGCCTTCAGTGTGCGGTTTGGCGGAATCACCGTGTCGATGCGGCCACCGGGATAGAAGGCGCGGATCGGGGCCTGTTCGGGCAGGGCGGCCAGCGCCTCGGCCAGCGCCGGCACGTCCCAATGGCCGTCGCCTGTGGCCAGCCAGTCGGCGCTCCACGGCTGGTAGAGCGCCACGTCCGGCCCTTCGACGCCGAAGATGCGCCCCGTGAAGCGGTTGAGGCTGCTGGCAAGATAAACGACCAGCGGCGAGACATGATCGGGCAGGTGGCGATCAAAGCCGTCGGATTTGGGCATCAACTCGTCCACCGTCGGGCTGGCCATCACCATGCGGGTGCGGGCAGCCGGCGCGATGGCGTTGGCGCGCACGCCCAGCTTGGCCAGTTCCTGCGCCGCCACCACGGTGAGCGCGGCAATGCCGGCCTTGGCGGCGCAATAGGGTCCGCCATTGATCATGGGGTGCACACCCACCGGCGAAGTGGTGTTGATGATCGCGCGGCCTTCCTTGCGGCCTTCACGCGCCCAGAACTTGGCGGCGTGGTGGCAGACGGCGGTGGTGCCTTTCAGGTGCACATTGGTTTCAAGGTCATAGTCGGCCTCGGTCAGCTCGATGATGCTGGCCGGGCGGTTGATCCCGGCGTTGTTGACCACGATATCCAGCCCGCCAAACGCGGCCACGGCATCGGCGATGATCGATTCTGCGCCGGCCCAATCGGCAACGCTGGCGCGATTGGCCACCGCGCGGCCGCCCATTGCGATGATTTCGGCCACCACATCGTCCGCCGCGTCCCCCTGTTTTTGATCAGGGGAGCCCCCGGTTACGGACCCGCCCAGATCGTTGACCACCACGGCTGCACCGTGGGCGGCCAGCGCCAGCGCGTGGCAACGGCCTAAGCCGCGGCCGCCGCCTGTCACAATCGCGACCTTGCCGGATAGAAGCGCCATGTCTGAAATCTCCCTGTAAGACGGGGAGAGTGCGTGTGGGCGCGTTTGCCGGCAAGACCGTGCTAGTGA
>JAIXQM010000032.1 GCA_027485735.1 Sphingomonadales bacterium
GATGGCGGCGGGGCAACACCCGGCGTCACGTCATCCAGCGGCGCCAGCAGCGTTTGCCAGCGTTCAACCGCCGCGCGGAATTCGGGATCGCTCAACAGGCGCAGTTCGGCCGCCTTGCGCTCGGCGCGGCTGCCGCCACCCAGCGCATGGTCCATGGCCAGCGCTTCCAGTTCGGTCAGGCCATCAAGGCCGCTGGGCTGGGGCTGCTGGCTCATGCCTGGCTTCCTTCCAGCAGGTCGCGCAGGCGGATCAGGCCGCGCCGCACCCAGCTTTTCAACGTGCCCACCGGCACCTGTTCGCGCGCTGCCAGCTCATCATAGGTAACGCCATCAAAATAGCAGGCGCGGATGGCGGCGGCATGGCGCGGCTCCAGCGTGGCCAGCGCCGCCGCGATGCGCCGTGCATCCTGATCATGGATCAGCCCGGCATCCTGCGCCGGTCCATCATCGACCGGATCAAAGGCGGACTCCATCGGGACATGGGCGCGCGGCGGGCGGGCGCGCAGCCGATCGATGGCGCGGTTGCGCGCGATGGTGGCTGCCCACGTGATCGGGCTGGCTTTCGACGCATCAAAGGTCGCCGCCTTTCGCCACACGCTGAGATACACTTCCTGCAACACGTCTTCGGATTCCTGCCGTTCGATCAAGATACGCAGGATCACTCCAAAGAGTTTTGTACTGGTGCGATCATAAAATGCCTGGAAGGCCGCGGCATCGCCATCGGCGACCCGCACCAGCAAGGCCGCCAGCTCGGTGGAGCCGGTGGTAACGGGTTGATTCGGGCGGCTCAAGGCCGGGCACCCGGCATCTGGATGGGGCCATCGGCACTGCCGGTGATGAACTGGCGCACGTAGGCATTGTCGCAGGCATCAAGGCCAGCCAACGGCCCGTTCCAGATGATCTTCCCTGCGTGCAACATGGCAACCCTATCGGCGATCAAACGCACACTCGCCATGTCGTGCGTAATGGTAATTGCGGTGATTTTCAAATCCGTAACCAAAGTGCGGATCAGCCGGTTGATCACCGCCGCCGTGATCGGGTCCAGCCCCGCCGTCGGCTCATCGAAGAAGATGATCGGGGGGCGCGCCGCGATGGCGCGGGCCAGGGCGACACGTTTCTGCATCCCGCCGGAAAGCTCGGCCGGCTTGAGATCGGCCACCTCCGCTGCCAGGCCCACCCGGGCCAGATTGTCGATGGCCGCCGACCGGCGATCGGCTGGAGTGCCCGACAGCGCAAAGCTGATATTGCGCCACACGGGCAGCGAATCGAACAGCGCGCCGCCCTGGAACAACATGCCGAAACGGGTGCGGTGGGCATCAAGTGCGGCGCCCTTCAGCCCGGCGACTTCCTGCCCGTCCACCTTGATCGATCCACCATCGATCGGGATCAGGCCCAATATGCACTTCAGCGTTACCGATTTGCCGGTGCCGGAACCGCCGATGATCACCAGGCTTTCGCCCGGCATCACAGCCACATCCAGGCCATCAAGCACCTGGCGGCTGCCAAAGCGCTTGGACACGCCGGTCAGTTCAATCCGTGGAATCATGATCCGAACACGATCACGGTGATAATCAGGTTGGACAGCAGGATCAGGATAAAGCTGGAAACGACGGCATTGGTGGTTGCTCGCCCAACGCCGGCCGCGCCGCCGCCGCTGTGATAACCGTGGTAACAGCCCATCAGCGCGATAAAAAATCCGAACACGCCGGCCTTCACCAGCGACGAGACGACGTCATCCACCTCAAGATACCGCTGCGTGGTGGCCAGATATTGCGCGCTGTTGAAGCCCAGCCGCTGCGTCGCCAGCAGCCAGCCGCCCATCACGCCCAGCGCGTTCGACACCAGCACCAGGAACGGCATCACCAGCACGGCGGCAAGAATGCGCGGGGCGACCAGCCAGCGGAACGGATCGGTGCGCAACGTCACCAGCGCGTCGATCTGCTCCGTCACCCGCATCGTACCCAGTTCGGCCGCCATGGCGCTGGCGACACGGCCGGCCACCATCAGCCCGCCCAGCACCGGGCCAAGTTCACGCACCACACCGATCACGGTGACGGCCGGCACTGTAGAGGCCGCGTTGAAGCGGCTGCCACCGATGAAGATCTGTTGCGCCAGCGCGGAACCCGTGAAAATCGCGGTGAGGCCAACCACCGGCAACGACAGCCAGCCGATCACCAGCATCTGCTGCGCCAACTGGGCTGGATACCACGGCGGTTGCAGCAGCCGGCTGAGTGCGGTGACGGCAAAGCGCGTCAGCCGGCCGATGCTCGCCAGCGCCGCCAGCACCGGCGCACCGATGGCGACCAGCGCGGCGATCATGCCCACACCCGTTCGAAACGCTGGCCCAGCGCCACCAACAGTTCATAGCTGGTGCGGCCCGACAGGCTGGCCGCGGTTTCGGGATCGAAGGGGATATCCAGCCAGTCACCCTCAGCCAGCGCCGGCGCGTCGGTTACGTCAAACGCGGCCAGATCCATGGAAACGCGGCCCGCTGCCGAGCAGCGCACACCAGCCGCACTCGCCCAGGCCACGCCCGACAGGCCGCGCGCATAACCATCGGCGTAGCCCAAGGCCACCGTGGCGATGCGGCTGGGCCGGCTGGCCACGAACGCGGCCGCATAGCCCACCGAGCCGCCGGCCGGCACGTCGCGCAGCTGGAGGATGCGGGCCTGCATTCGACCCACTGTGCGGGACACGCGGCCATCCGGCATCAACCCGCCGCCGAACAGGCCGATGCCGGGACGCACCAGATCGAGATGGAACGCCGAGCCAAGCGCGATGCCGGCACTGTTGGCCAGGGCATAGGCGCCCGCTGGCACGCGCGCCGACGCCTCGGCAAAACAGGCACGCTGGGCCTCGTTCAGCGGGTGCGCCGGATTGTCGGCACAGGCGAGATGGCTGTGCAGCACCGCCACCTCCATCCCGGCCAGCACGTCCGCCGTTTCCGCCGGGGCAAGGCCGAGCCGGTTCATGCCGCTGTCCACCATCGCTTCGCATGGCCGACCGGTCTGCCGCCACAGCGCGACCTGTGCGGCCGTCACCAGCACTGGCCGAGCTGGCAAGGCGAGCGCAGCCGGAAGCTCGTCCGCCGTAACGCCATGAAGAACCGAGAGGATGATGCCATCGGGCAACGGCAGCAACGGTGGCACTTCCTGCCAGTGCGCCACATAAAAATGCCGGCAGCCGACCGCGGCCAGCCGCACCAGTGTCTCACGCGCGCCCAGGCCATAGCCATCGGCCTTGATCGCCGCACCGCAAGCGGCACCACCCACGGCACGGGCGAAATCCTGCCAGTTGGCGATCAGCGCAGCGCTGTCGAGCAGCAGCCGCGCTTGCGGCGGAGGGGGGGGCGGGGGCGACACCGCACCGGATTAGTGCGGTTGTTCATGGCGGCGCAAGCCATTGCGGTGTATCACCGCCTCATGAACCGCTCGATCATCTCCGCCGCTCTTGCTGCCTTGGCTATTGCCGTGAGCCCCTTGGCGCTTGCGCCAGCCTATGCCCAGGCCCAGCCCAAGCCCGATACGGAATTCTGCGCCAAGATGCGCGCGCAGGATCCGGGCGGCATCTGCACGGCCAAGGGCGAATATGTGACCCCGGAGAAAGTCTACAAACCCGATGGCACGGTGATCAATCGCTCGACAGGCGATTGAGCGCTCGGGCGGCGGCCCTCAATCAAACAGGCTGCTGACCGAGCTTTCTTCCGCCGTCCGCCGCATGGCTTCGGCCAGCAGCGGCGCGATGGTGATGCGCCGCACCTTCTGCGCGGCCTTCACCGCCGCAGTCGCCGCAATCGAATCGGTGACGACCAGTTCCGCCAGCGCCGAACCATCGACGCGCGCAACCGCGCCACCCGAAAGCACGCCGTGGCTCACATAGGCGGTCACGCTCTTGGCGCCGGATTCGAGCAGGGCGGCGGCCGCGTTGCACAGCGTGCCGGCCGAATCGACGATGTCATCCACCAGGATGCAGCGGCGGCCGCGCACATCACCAATGATGTTCATCACTTCCGATTCGCCGGGCCGTTCGCGGCGCTTGTCGACGATGGCCAGCGGCGCGTTACCCAGCCGCTTGGCCAGGGCCCGGGCGCGCACCACGCCGCCCACGTCGGGCGAGACGACCATCAGATCTTCCATGCCCATGCGCGCCGTGATGTCGGCCGCCATGACCGGGGCAGCAAACAGATTGTCGGTGGGGATATCGAAGAAACCCTGAATCTGGCCGGCATGCAGATCAAGGCACAGCACGCGATCAGCGCCCGCCATGGTGATGAGATTGGCCACCAGCTTGGCCGAAATCGGCGTGCGAGAGCCCGATTTGCGATCCTGGCGGGCGTAACCGAAATAGGGCACCACCGCCGTGATCCGCCGCGCCGACGCGCGTCGCAGCGCGTCGATGCAGATCAGCAATTCCATCAGATTGTCATTGGCAGGCGCCGCTGTCGACTGGACCACGAACACATCTTCGCCGCGCACATTTTCATGAATTTCAACGAAGATCTCTTCATCGGCAAAGCGACGCACCGACGCGCTGGTGAGCGGGATTTCCAGGTAGGCGGCAATCGCCTGGGCCAGTTCGGGATTGCCGTTGCCGGCCAGAATCTTCATGTCGCGCGCGCCCTCGCTGACGGGTTTGGCCGGCCATAGCCGCCCTGTCACACAGGTGCAACCATAGCGGCGGGCTCAGGCGCCGATTGCTGCGACCAACGCCTCGACCAGCGGCACATCGGCGGGCGGCATTGGCAGTGCGGCCATGTCCCCCGGACGCTCCCAGCGCAGCGCCTGGCCGTCGCGGCCGTGCGGCTGCCCCCGCCAGCGCCGGCACCAATACAGCAGCATCACCAGATGGAAATCAGGATAGCCAAAGCTGACAAAGGTGAAGGGCGCCAACTCTTCGGCCACGATGCCCAGTTCCTCATCCAGCTCGCGCACAAGGGCGGTCTCCGGCGATTCTCCCGGCTCCAGCTTGCCGCCGGGAAATTCCCACAGGCCGGCCAGCGATTTCCCTTCCGGGCGCCGAGCGAGCAGCACCCGGCCATCGCCATCCACCAAGGCGGCGGCAACCACATGGACGATCTTCATCAACGCAACGTCACCAGCTTCACACGGTCGCCGACCTTCAACCGGGCATTGGCGCCCAGCTGGTTGAGCGTGAGGAAGCGCGCCATCTTGTCGTCATCATAGGCCATGCGGTTGGCCAGGCTCTGCAGCGTGTCGTTGGCGCCAACCCGCACCACCTGCACGCGGCGGCTGCGGATGCTGGCGATGTCCTGCGGGCTCAGCCGGCGCACGCTGGCCGCCACCGGCGCCACGCCCCCCAGCTGGCCCTGCGGCGCGATGCTGACCAGCGTGAGCGTCAGCTGCGGCGACCAGCGGTACACCGTGAGTGTCGCTTCCACCGGGCCGGCCTGCGATCCGGCGCGGATGCTGCCTTCCAGCGCCTCCACCCCGTTGATCCGTGTGGCACGCATCGGCTGGGCCGAAACCCCCAGTTGCTGCCAGCGGGCGCCGGCGATGCTGTTCATATCAGCGTTGCGCGCATCGGCGGCGCGCAGATCAAAGCGCAGATTGCCCGGCCCGCTGCCGGTGACGGCCTGCGACGAATTGCTGATCGCAAAACCACGCGGCGCATCCAGTGCCAGCGCCAGCCCGCCGTGGCGGAAACCGCTGCCCACCACCACGCCTTCGGCCGGATCATCATCATAGATCATGCCATCGATGGCATTGAGGAACGCATCGCGGTTGAGCGCGCGACTGGAGGTGCGAATGGCCTGCGCTTCGGTGCGCATCCGCGCCACGCGTTCGCCGCTGGGCGGGTGGGTGGAAAGCCATTTCGATGGTTCGGCGCCGCCCTGGCCCTTCAGCCGCGCCTCCAGCGCCGTCTGCGCGCCCAGCGCCGCCAGGCTGTCGGTGGCGGCATTGGGATCATAACCGGCAGTGGTCAGATAACGCACCCCCAGGCTGTCCGCCTCGCGTTCCTGATCGCGGCTGTAGCCCAGCGTGGTCAGCCCGGCGACCAGCCCGGCCCCGCGCCCGATCAGATCAGAGCCGGTGAGCGCCCCGGCCACACCAGCCAATATGTTTGACAGTGCCGCACGATTCTGACGCTTCTGGCCATGGCGGGCGGCGACGTGCGCCACTTCATGGCCCATCACGAAGGCCAGTTCGGCTTCATCGTTCATCAGCGCCAGCAGTTGCCGGGTGATGTAGACATAGCCGCCGGGTATGGCGAAGGCGTTGTTCACATTGGAATTCAGCAGAGTGACGGTGTAATCCGTCGCCCGCGCGCCGCCGCCCGATTGCACGGCAATCTTCTGGCCAACGCC
>JAIXQM010000065.1 GCA_027485735.1 Sphingomonadales bacterium
CCCCGCCTTGCCGCCTTGCTGGCCGGCGTCTCGCCCGATCTGCGGGCCGGCGCACCGGGGCTGGCGCGGCTGCTCTCCAGCCTGATGCCGGCCGAAGCGGCGCCACCGCGCGAAGCGGTAGACGTGGCGATATTGCTGGCTGACGCCCGCGCTGAAGGCCATGCAGAGGGCTTTGCCGAAGGTAAAGCTGCTGGCCGGGCGGCTGCAGATGCCGATCTGGCCCCGTTGCGCGCAGCCCTGGCCGCCGCCGCCGCCGCCGCCCGCAGCGCCACGGCGATCGACGAAGCGGCGCTGCGGCCTCTGTTGACTGAACTGATTGAAAATATTGCCCGAACAGTGCTGATGGCCGAACTGAAAGGCGGGCGGCGTGTGCTGGCGCCGCTGGTCGAAGCCGCGCTGGCGGAAGTGGGCGATGGCGCGCTGCCCACCTTGGTTGCCCATCCCGAAACGCTGGTGCTGCTGGCGCCGGAACTGCCACCGGGCCTGACCACGGCGGCCGATCCGGCGCTGCCCTCTGCCCATGTCGTGCTGGCCGCCCCCGATTATCGTATCGAGGCCGGGATCGCCGAACGTCTGGACCGCATCGTGAAGGCGTTGGCATGAGCGTGACTGCCAGCCTTGCCCGCCAGATCGCCGCCATGACGCTGCCACCGCTGCCCATTCGCAAGGGTGGCTGCGTGGTGGCGGCGGATGGCAATATCATCGAAGCGGTGGGCGTACGCGGCGCCATCGGCAACCGCGTCGCGTTAGGCGCGGCCGGATTGGCGTTTGAAATCATTGGTTTCCGCGATGGCCGTGCGTTGTTGATGGGCCTGTCTCCGCTGGCCGGCATCGCGCCGGGCGCGCTGGTGCTGCCGGAAGCGGCCGGTGGCGACGTGGCGGTGGGGGAGGCCCTGCTGGGCCGGGTGATCGACGGACTGGGCCAGCCGCTCGACGGGCTGGGGCCGATCATGGCTGTAGCGTATATGCCGGCCGCGCCGCCGCCCTTGTTGCCGCAGGCGCGGGCGCGGGTGACGCAACCGTTGCCCACCGGTGTGCGCGCCATTGATGCGCTGCTCAGCTTTGGCGTGGGCCAGCGCATCGGCATCATGGCTGGCACCGGCGTCGGCAAATCCGTGCTGCTCGGCCAGATCACCCGTTGGGCGCAGGCCGATGTGGTGGTGATGGCGCTGATCGGCGAACGTAGCCGTGAAATCAGTGACTTCATCGATACCGAATTGGCCGGCCCGGCCCGCGCCCGCACTGTCACGGTGGCCGTGCCGGCGTCAGACGCGATGTTGTGCCGGCTGCGCGGGGCGCAACGCGCTTTTGCCATTGCCGAATGGTTCCGCGCACAAGGGCGCCAGGTGCTGCTCATCCTCGACAGCCTGAGCCGCGTGGTCCACGGCGCGCGCGAAGTGGCGATGGCACGCGGAGAGCCAAGCGGATCAAGGGGTTATCCGCCCTCCGCCCTGCAACTGATTGCCGATCTGGCCGAACGCGCCGGCGGCGAGAGGCGAACGGGCGGCAGCATCACCCTGGTCGCCACCGTGCTGGCCGAAAGCGATGATCGGGCCGATCCAGTGGTGGATGCGGCGCGCGGGGTGATGGATGGCCACGTGCTGCTGTCCCGCCGGCTGGCCGGGCGCGGGCAGTTTCCGGCCATCGATCTGGTCAGTTCGGCCAGCCGGGTGATGATCGACGTGGTGAGCGAGGCCCATAACCGGGCGGCGCAGCGCTTCCGGCGGATGGTGGCGCTGATCGAGGAAAATCGCGATCTGGTGTTGATGGGCGCCTATGCCGCTGGCCAGGACGCGGAGCTGGATCTGGCGTTGGCGCTGCAGCCGGTGCTGGCGGCCTTCATGGCGCAGGATCGCGGCCAAGCCACTGATTGGCATGACAATATTGCCACGCTGATGGAACTGGTGCCCGAGCCATGAGCGTGCTCGATCGCCTGATCCGCGTGCGCCGTATCCGCGAACGGCTGGCGCTGGCCGATCTGGCCCGGGCGCAAGGCCAGGCCGCCGCCGATGCCGCGCTGTTGGAACGGGTGCGATCGCTGGTGGGCGGGCAGGGCGAGGGCGTGGCCAGCGCCGCCGTGCGATCGGCTCGGGCCCGGATTGATGCCCAGGTGCAGGATATCGCCGTGGAGATCGCCCAACGCCGCGACCGGTCTGCCACCACCCGGAATGAAGCCAGCCAGAAGCTGGCCGCCGCCCGCGCCGCTGTCGATGCCGCGCTGGCCCGCCGTGCCGAACAGGAGGATCCATGCTGAACCTGCCCAGTCCGCAAGCCGTGCTGCCGCTTGATGTGGTGGTGCCGGCGGACCTGCCGGAAATGCTGCCGGTTGCTGGCCCAGCGCTGCCGGGCTTTGCCGGCCTGTTGGCGGCAAGTGCCGGCGCGCTGCCGATTGCTGCCGGCCCGGTGGATAATGTGTCCGCCGAGGCTGAAGCCGAACCAGCCCACCCGGAATCGTCGGCCATCGAGCAGGCCTGGGCGCTGGTGCTGGTGCCGGAACTGGCCAATCTGCCGACCGAATTTGTTCCCCCGCGCGCCGCCTTGCCCGGCGTTGCGCCCGAACCTGCGCCCGAATCCGGAGCCGCGGCCGGCGACATGCTTGGTCGCGGTGTAGCTGCCTTGAACTTCGGGCTCACTGGCCCGTGGCCGCTGCGTGCTGCCGCCAGCCCGCGCCTTGCCGGATTGGCACCGGCCGCCGATTCGGGACGGGTGCGGGGCTGGCAGAATGGCGTGCCGTCGGCGCCTCCGCCTGTCGGTCCGCCGGCTGATTTCATTCTCCGCAACGTCACCGGCCAGCCGATCCCGTTTCCCACCGCCGATCAGCCGCCCTGGTATGATCCGCATGTGGCCCCGCCCTGGTTCGATCCGGCCAATCCGCCGCCGCCGTGGAGCGATCCGACCCGGCCGGCCCCCTTGTGGTATGATCCCACCCAACTGCCGCCCGCCTGGCTTGATCCGGCGCGCGTTCCGGCGGCCTGGTTTGATACAGTGCTTCCGCCGACCGTGACGATCAGCGCCCTGGCCGAGGTGCCTTCGGGCCCGGCGTCGACGCTGTCCGTTTCCCCACCAACATCCACGCCGTTGCCGCCCGCCGCCGGCCCCGCTCCGGCGCCGGCCGTTCCGGTCAATGCCCCCACAACCGATAAGGCCACCGCGCCAGCCCCCGATCCGGTTTCGACCCCGGTCGTGGCCACAGTCCGGGCAGACGTGTCGCCGCCTGCAAGGTCGCGCACGCCGGTTGTGCAGCCGCCGGTCAGGGCCGAACGGCCACGGCGCGCAGGTTTCGATGAACAGCCCGTGCTGGCCGAACGGGCGCAGCCGGCGCTCACCATGCCAACACTCACCCTTGCCGCGTCGCCGCCATCCCTGGCCGCGCCGGCAACGTCACCAGCTTCGGCCGCCGCCTCCCCCAATCCCTCCCTCGCGGCGGCCGAAACCAATCCTGCCCTCACCGTTTCCAGCGACCGGCTGGGCGATGTCGCCGTCCGCCTGAGCGGTGGGCCGGACCAGTTGCAGGTGGTGATGCAGGCCCAGCCCGCCGCCGCCGCGCTGATTGGCGCCGATGCGCCGCGCTTGAGCCAGGATCTGGCGGCGGCCGGCGTCGCGCTGGCGGGCCTGTCGGTCAACGGCCAGCGCGCCGATCTGGGGGGCGGCCAGCGTGATCGCCAGCGCCAATCTGCCCGCCGCGATGGTGATGCCCCCATCAATGCCACCCGCCGCCTCGCGGCTCGGCCTGTCGCCCGCCCAACCGCCACCATAGACCGTTTTGCCTGAGGATCCCGCCATGGCCGAAGCCGATGCCAAAGTGAAAGACGCGCCCAAGAAAAAGAAGGGCCTGCCGGCGCTGCTGGTGCCGCTGCTGGCCTGCGTGCTGGGGGCCGCCGCTGGCGGCGCTGGCGCGGCGATCGCCGTGCTCAAGTTCGCGCCCGGCCTCATCGCGGGCGGCGGCGCGCACACCCCGGCGGCGGCACCGCATGATCCGGTGCCGGAAGGGCCGCTGGAATATGTCGAGGTGGATAATGCCTTCACGTCGAACCTGGCCGATTCTGGCCGCTATTTGCAGGTGAAAATTTCGCTGTCCACCTTTGGTGGGCCGGAAGCGGTGGAGTCGATCGAAAAGCACAAGCCGGCGCTGGTTTCGGCGGTGTTGGCGGCGCTGGGCGAAGTGCGCGAACCCGATATTGAAAGCGCCAAGGCCAAGGACGAGCTGCGTGCGCGGCTAAAGGGCGTGATCAACAGCGCCTTGAAATCCAAGGGCGAACCCGGTGGCGTGGAGGAGGTGTTCTTCACCTCGCTGGTGGTGCAATGACCAATCTGCTGATCCGCACCGAAGCGCCGGCGCAGGACAATTTCGTCGACGATTGGCGACCGCGCCCGGTCGAGGCGGCGCCCGATGACGGCGATGACACACCGTTCGAACCGCTGATCCTGGCGGTGGAAGACGAACTCACCCGCACGCTGGGCGTGGAAGTGAGCATGCATCCCGGGCGCGGACTTGCCCCCGGCGCGCCCGATATCGCGCCGGAACTGGGGGCGCTGCTCGCCACGCTGCGGCTGGGCGGCGAGATCAGCCGGCCTGTGGCGCAGATATCCGGCGTTGTTACTGCCCGCCACGCGCGGGCGCTGGGGGATCAATTGCTGGGCGTTGCCCACCGCCTGTGGCCGGCGGAGCGTCGCCGCCCGTCGATCA
>JAIXQM010000014.1 GCA_027485735.1 Sphingomonadales bacterium
CCCACCGGCAAAGACGAAACCATCGCCAGTGACGAAGGCCGCACCAAGCATGCCATCGCCCTGATGCGCCGGCTGAAGCCGGATTTCACCACCGTCTACCTGACTGGTTTTGATCATGAGCAGCATGAAGCCGGGCCGGATTCACCCGCTGCCCGCGCCGTGCTGGTGCGCATCGATGTCGCCGTGGGCCAGCTGGTGGCCGCCGCCCGCGCCATCGATCCGCAAACCACCGTGGTGGTGGTTTCCGATCACGGCTTTGCACCCACGGCGCGCACCACCAATTTGTTCATACCGTTCATCAAGGCCGGGCTGATCCGGCTGAGCGCCGACGGCAGCGCCATCGCCAGTTGGGATGCGATACCGTGGATGGCCGGCGGCAGCGCCGCGATCCGGCTGGCCCGGCCCGACGATGCCGCGCTGAAGGCGCGGGTGGCGGCTGTGCTGAAGGACGTGGCGGCCGATCCCGCCGCCGGCATCGACCGCGTGCTGGATGACGCCGCCATCGCTGCCGCAGGCGGCACGGCAGACGCCGCCTTCTGGGTGAACTGCCAGCCAGGCTGGCTGATGGGCGGCAAGCTGGATGGCGTTCAGGGTGAACCCACCGCAACCAAGGGCATGCACGGCTATTTCCCCGATGTGCCGGCGATGCGCGCCAGCCTGATTTCCAACGGCCCCGGCATCAGCGCTGGCCGCGATCTGGGCGTGATCGATATGCGCGCCATCGCGCCGGCCGTCGCCGCGCGGCTGGGCGTGACCTTGAAGGATGCGGAGAAGCCGGCCGCCTTCTGACGCGCCTCCCCAAAGCGCCGGTTTCGCCCCATGCCCACTCGCGCCAAGGTGAGCGCAAGGGAGAACGGCGATGCAACTGGCCTGGAGCGCAGACGATCTGGCTTTCCGTGACGAGGTGCGGGCCTTCCTCGCCGCCGAACTGACGCCCGAATTGAACATGGCCGCTGCCGGCATGACCAGCGTTTACGCGCCGCCCGATGTGGCGCTGGCCTGGCAAAAGAAACTCCATGCGCGCGGCTGGGTCGCACCATCGTGGCCCGTCGAGGCTGGCGGCTGCGACTGGAGCGTGGCCCGCCGTTATATCTTCGCGCGCGAAACCACCGAAGCCGGTGCGCCGCCACTCTCCCCGATGGGGTTGGGCATGTGCGGGCCGGTGCTGCTGCATTACGGGACGGAGGAACAGAAGCGGCGCTTCCTGCCGCCGATGCTGGCCGGCGATGAATTCTGGTGCCAGGGTTATTCGGAACCGAACAGCGGATCGGACCTCGCCTCGCTGCAGATGAAGGCCGAACGCGACGGCGATCACTTCGTCTGCACCGGCCGCAAGATCTGGACGACCCACGCCCATTATGCGGACTGGATCTTCTGCCTGGTGCGCACCACAAGGCTGGAGAAGCCGCAGCTCGGCATCACCTTCCTGCTGATCGACATGAAGACGCCGGGCGTGTCCGTGCGCCCCATCGTCTCACTTTCGGGCGAGCATGTGCAGAACGAAGTGATCTTCGATGAGGTGCGGGTGCCGGTGGCCAATGTGGTCGGCCGCATCGACGATGGCTGGACGGTGGCCAAGTACCTCATGGAGTTCGAGCGCGGCGGCCATGCCTATGCGCCGTCTTTGGTGAAGCGGGTCGATACGCTGGTGGTGCATCTGGCCGAGACCGGCCAGACCATGCCGGGGCGGATCGCCGCCTTGCGCACCGAGATCGAGGCGCTGGATGCGCTGGAACTACAGTTCAACGCCGGCCTGTCCAACGGCGCCGCCCCCGGCCCGATGGCCAGCGCGCTAAAAATCCTGGGCACCGAACTCAGCCAGCGCCTGACCGAGCTGGAGGTGGAAGCCGCCCTGCCCTGGGTGGAAGCCTATCAGCCGCATCTCACCCTGCCCGGCGGCCCGGTGCCGGGCTTTACGGCGCCCGCCGATGGCCTGGGTGTTGGCCCGGCGTGGGCGGCGAAAGCCTTTCCCAAATATCTGAACGACCGCGCCGGCTCGATCTATGCCGGCACCAACGAGATTCAGCGCGGCATCCTCTGGCAATATCTGGCGCGGCGAAACGGCTGAACAATCAGGCTTTCAGGTGGAAGACCGCCACGCTTTCCGCCAGCAGCGGCGGCAGCGGCAGTCCGGCGTGAGCCAGCCAATTGGCCGGGAAAGTGACGCCATCGCCTGAGAGCGCGGCCAGCAATTCCGGTTCGCCAAAACCCTTGTGCGGCAGCGTGCCGGCACGGGCCAGTAGGCGGGCGTGGACAGGCCCAGCACCGGCCAGGAACGGCAGCGTCAGTGGCTGCGGCCGGCGATCCAGCGGCGGAGCGATACGGGTGACGAACAGCACCCACTCATTACTATCGCCGCTGGCCTGCCACAGCAGCCCGTCCGGCCCTTCCCCCATCACCAGTGTCTGGCCGTGCAGCAGGTGTCGCCACTGCTTGTGGAAGGCAATCCAGCCGGCCAGTTCGGCGCGCTCGGTTTCGGGCAGCTTGTCAGGGTCCAGCTCCACCCCGAAATGGCCGGGCAGCGCCACGCCGGCGCGGAAACCCAACGTCTGGCGGCGGCCGGTGGCATGGGCTGGACTGGCGCCCACGTGGGCGCCCATCAATTCGGGCGGGAAGAACGCCTGGAACCCGCGTTGGATGGTGGCGCGGGAGACGGCATCAAGATTGTCGCTGGTCCAGAAGCGGTGGGTGAAGGCGGCGATGCCGGCATCGATGCGCCCGCCGCCACCGGCACAGCTTTCGATCTCCACGTGGGGATGCGCTGCCCGCAGTCGGGCAAGCAGGCGGTAGAGCCCCTGCACCTGGGCCAACCAGCCAGCGGGCGCCAGATCGCGGTTGTGATCCCATTTCAGGTAGGCAATCGGCACGTTGCTGATTAGGCGATCAAGGCTGCTGAAGAGATAATCCTCCACCGCCGGCAGCGACAGGTTCAGCACCAGCTGGTTGCGCGCAGTGGGCTGCGGTGCGCCCGGCACATGCAGCGCCCAATCCGGGTGCGCGCGGTACAAATCACTGTCGGGATTGACCATTTCCGGTTCGACCCACAAGCCGAATTCCAGCCCCAGCGCGTTGACGCCCTCTGCTAGCGGTTTCAACCCATCGGGATATTTCGCCGGATCGGCCACCCAGTCGCCCAGGCCAGCACGATCATGATTGCGGCCCAGGAACCAGCCATCATCAAGGATGAAGCGCTCCGCTCCGATGGCGGCAGCAGCGCGGGCGAGATCAAGAATGCGGGCTTCGTCGTGCCGGAAATAGCAGGCTTCCCAGCTGTTCAAGTGCACCGGGCGTGGCCGCATTGTGCCTGAGGGCCAGTCCAGCCGTGCGCGCACAAGCCCGTGCATCTGCTGCATCGCGCCGTTACGGCCCTGCCCGCTGATCGCCAGCAGCAGCCAAGGGGCTTCGAAACGTTCACCGGGTTGCAGGGTGAGGCCATTTGCCATGCCCGCCGACAGGAAATGTCGGCCCTCGTCATCGCGCTCCACCGCCAACGCGGCACCGCCTGACCAGGCCAGTTGCGCCGCCAGCACGAGGCCCTGATCCCAGCCGGCTCCCTGACCCAGCAGATACAGGCCGGGCGGGCCGCCATGGCCGGGCAATCCGCGCCGGCCCTCCCGCCGCCACTGGTGGGCGGGCAGCGGTTCCACGCACTCCACAAATTCAGCGCCATGGCGGCCGCGCCAACTGAGAATGCGGTCGAGCCCAGCGGGCAGCGGCAGAAGCGCACTGGCCAGATGATCGACCGCAACCGGCACCGGGCCATCGTTGCCCAGCGCAACGCTGATCTCCAAGCCGCCGCCTGGCGCCAAGTGGAAACATTGTTCGAGCAGCAGACCGGTATCGCCATCGGTGAGTGTCACCCGCAGCGACTGCGGATCGGCCACGATGTCGGTCACCACCCAGCGCAGCACTCGGCCGCTAACGGTCACCGCCAGCGGCCCGAACCAGCCGAGGCCGGGCGCGGTGGCAAAGGGCACATCTTCATCCAGGCTGAAGGTCGCCGCGCCGCGCGTGCTGGCGAGTGGCGGCAGGCCGGTGGTCTCGACCGGCAAACCCAAGTGCCGCCACAGCAGCGCATCGCCTGACTGTTCAAGGACCAGGCTGGCTTCGGGGCTGTGGAGCGCGAATATCGTCACCGCGCCAGATTGGCGGCGCGGGCGATTCCGTCAACCCACCAGCAGTTTGCGCACGTCGCCGTTGCAGCGGAAACTCTGCACGAACAGATAGACCGACAGGAACATCGCTCCGCCCAGAAAGGCAACAACGGCCAGCGCCAATCCGGCCGGCGTGCCGCGGTGCCGCCAGCCGATATAGAGGCCGGACAGGGCGAGCATGAACATGAAATCGAGGTTGAACTGCCCCTGCCAGCCGCCGCCGGAAATGGCGCTAAAGAAGGCGGGGAACAGGTTCGGTTCCGCCAGCAGCACCGGCGCGGTGTAGACGGACAGGCTGGCAAAGATGACGATGCAGAGCAGGCGGATGATGAGCATGAACTTCTCCCCGTGATGGCTCATCATCGGGCGGCGAGGGAGGCGTGGCAATTACCTTGAGCGTCAGTTTCCCGTGAAGTTTCCGGGCCGCTTCTCGCGGAACGCCGCCAGCGCCTCGGCAAAATCCGCGCCTTGCGTCGCCAGCAGCCATTGATCGGCATCGGCGTGCAGCACGGCGGCGTGGAGTGCGCCCGAAACGGCGTTGATGCTGCGTTTGATCATCTGCACGGCCAGCGGCGGCAGCGCGGCATAGTCGGCAGCCAGGGCCAGCGCACGCGCATCCTCACTGCCGGCCGGCACGACTTCATCGATCAGGCCCCAACGCTCCAGCGTTTCGGCATCGAACAGCGCGCCGGTCATCACCATGCGCTTGGCGCGGGCCGGGCCGACCAGTTCGATCAGCGGCCCCAACGCGTTCCACATCAGGTTGATGCCGATCTTCACTTCACCATAGCCCAGCCGCGAACCCGCCGCCGCCACCCGGAAATCGCAGGCGGTGGCGATGCAGGTGGCGCCGCCAGTGGCCACGCCCTTCAGCGCCACAATAGTTGGCTGATCAATGCCTGCTATTGCCCGCATCACCCGCGCGCCCAGTTGCGCCGCGCGGCGGGCTTCGGCCAGGGGCGCCGGCGCCGCCATGCGGCCTTCCATTTCCCCGATATCGGCCCCCACCGAAAAATCCGTCCCCTCGCCGCGCAGCACCACCGCACGCACATCGCCGGCGCCGCGCAGACTGTCGGCAATCCGCTCCAGTTCGGCCAGCATCGCCTGGCTCAGCGCATTGCGCTTTTCCGGGCGGTTGAAGGTGATGGTGGCGATGTGGTCCGCCACGTTCAGTGTCACGGTCATTTCAGCACTCCACCACGTTGACGGCCAGGCCACCCTGGCTGGTTTCCTTGTACTTGTGGCTCATGTCGATGCCGGTCTGGCGCATCGTCTCGATCACCTGATCAAGACTCACGCGGCTCAAACCCGCCCGGTGCAGCGCCAGCCGGGCAGCGTTGGCGGCCTTCACGGCGCCGATGGCGTTGCGCTCGATGCAGGGGATCTGCACCAGCCCGCCGACGGGATCACAGGTCAGGCCCAGATTATGCTCCATGCCGATCTCGGCCGCATTGGCGACTTGCGTGGGCGAGGCGTTCCAAACGGCGGCCAGCCCCGCCGCCGCCATCGAGCAGGCGACACCCACTTCGCCCTGGCAGCCCATTTCCGCCCCGGAGATCGACGCGCGCTGCTTGTAGAGCAGGCCAATGGCGCCGGCAGTGGCGAGGAAGCGCCGGCGTTGTTCCGCCCCTTCGCAATAATGCTTCATCACGGCAGGCAGGATGCCGGCCGCACCATTGGTGGGCGCGGTCACCACCTGCCCACCGGCGGCATTTTCCTCGTTCACCGCCATGGCATAGACGTTGAGCCAGTCGAACAATCGCTCCGGCTCATTGGCGCTGCGGCCCTGCTGCAACTGCTGCCACAGCGACGGCGCGCGGCGTTCAACCTTCAGGCCGCCGGGCAAGATGCCTTCGGTCGTCAGCCCGCGATCAATGCAGGCCAGCATGACGGCCGCAACATGATCCAACCCGGCCAGCGTTTCGGCGCGCGGGCGGATGGCGTCTTCATTGGCCAACACGATCGTTTCCAGGCTCTGGCCCGTCGCTTCGGCAATGGCCAACAGCTCGGCGGCGCTGGCGAAGGGATGCGGCACGTCGCGACCCGTCGCCACCCGATCAGCCGGGGCGGCCTGTTCCAGCTGGCGCCGGCTGGCGATGAAGCCGCCACCGGTGGAGAACCACTCCTCTTCGGCCAGCACTGCATCGCCGGCCAGCACGGCGAGGCGCATGGCATTGGGGTGGAGCAAATCGCGCGTGTCGTAATCGAGGCTTATATCGCTGGCAGGATCGAAGGCGAGGCCACTCAGCTCCCGCGTCCGCTCCAGGGCAGCCAGATCGCGCTCGGCCTGCACCGCGTCGAACGTCTCAGGCGCATGGCCCAGCAGCCCCAGCGCCGTCGCGCGCAGCGTGCCGTGGCCGTGGCCAGTGAAGGCGAGGCTGCCTTGCAGCGTCACCACCACCCGCGCACCCTCAGGCCAGCGCCGCCGCGCCAGCCGTTGGCCATAACGCAGCGCAATGCGCATCGGCCCCACCGTGTGCGAACTGGACGGGCCAACGCCCACGCGAAACATGTCGAGCACCGAAAGCATGGCGCAATCGTGGACGAGGGCGCGCGGGGCTGCAATGGCTGGCGGAAACTCCAGCCTGTGCGGAGACGAAAGCTGCGCCTAAGCTGCTGCCATGGATGATATGCTGATCGATCAAGCGAGCCGGCTGCTCGCGCATGAAGCGACGGACGCGCGCCTGCGCGCGGCGCGTGCAGGCGGCCGAGCGGACGGCTGGGACGCCATCACCGCCGCCGGCCTGCCGCTGGCGCTGGCCAGTGAAGCGGCGGGCGGATTGGCGCTGGATGCGGCGACCGTGCTGGCCATCGCCCGCGCGCACGGCAAGGCCGGCGCGCCGTGGCCGCTGGCCGAAGCGATGATCGACGCGGCCCCAGAGTGTCCGGCCGAGCTGTGGGCGCCGGCGCTGGCCACCGCCGAGATCGCCGGCCTCGCCGAAACCGTGCTGGCGCTGACCCTGGAGTGGACCCAGACGCGCCAGCAGTTCGGCAAGCCGCTGTCGAAGAACCAGGCGGTGCAGCACAGCCTGGCGCAGATGGCGGCCGAAACCGCTGCAGCCGGCGCGGCGGTCGGGCTGGCAGGATTGGGGCTGGCGGGTGAAAACTGGGCGCTGGTTGCCGCCGGCAAGGCCCGCGCCAGCGAAGCGGCGGGCATCGTCGCGGCCCTGGCGCACCAGTTGCACGGCGCCATCGGCGTGACGGCGGAACACCGCCTGCAGCTGTTCACCCGTGCGCTGTGGCAGCGCCGCGATTTGGCCGGCAGCGAACATGATTGGCACACACGGCTGGGCGCTGACGTGCTGGCGCGCGGCAGCCTGTGGCGGCTGGCGACGGATGAACCGCTGCTCGGTCTCGCCGAACCGGCCACGGCCGGTGATCGTTTCCGCTTTCCGGTGGTGGCCGAAACCGCCGCGCGTGCCGATTTGCGCGCCGACGTGCGGGATTTTCTGGCCGAGGAGCTCGCCGCCCTGCCCCCGGATGTCCGCGCCCACAGCTGGAACGGCCACAGCCCGGATTTCAGTCGCAAGCTGGGCGAACGCGGTTGGCTGGCGATGACATGGCCGAAGGCGGTGGGCGGGCACGAGAAGAGCGCGCTCGACCGGCTGGTGGTGATCGAGGAATTGCTCGC
>JAIXQM010000074.1 GCA_027485735.1 Sphingomonadales bacterium
GCCGGCTATCCGCACATGCTCGGCCTTGAATGGGCCGACCGCAGCCGCATCACCCGCATTTCCGAAGTGATCGGATCGAAACCGAAATTCGGCCTCACCGATGCGATGGCACTGCAGAACGACCCGACTTCGCCCATGGCCCGCCGCGCCGTGGCGCTGCTGCAGGGCCTTGCCGGCCGCGACGCCAATGAGCGTGGCGCGCTGGCCCTGCTCGGCAACTGGAATGGCCATGAAGGACCAGATTCGGCTGCAGCGGCCCTCTATGAAATTTGGGCCGCCCGCCACTTGGCCGCAAGCGCGATGAAGGCCATCGTGCCAGAAGCGGCCCGCCGCAACTTCGGCCGCACCAGCATCGGCAACATCCTGCCGGTACTGGAAGACGGTAAGCTGCTCGGCCCCGATTCTGCCGCGCTGCGGGCGGAGATATTGCTTGGCTCGCTCGGGCTCGCCTTTGCCGAAACCGCCCGCCTGCTCGGCCCCGATCCCGCCACCTGGCGCTGGGGCGCGCTGCACCGCGCCGATTTCCAACCTTCCCTGCCGATCGCCGGCCGCGATGCCGAACGCCGCGTGGGCCCGGTGCCGATCGGCGGCAGCGGTTCCACCCCCATGGCGATGGGAACAGGCCCCGATTTTCGCGTTGTTTCCGGCGCGTCGGTGCGCGTGGTGATGGACGTGGGCGCGTGGGACAACAGCATGGCGATCAACACGCCCGGCCAATCCGGCGATCCATCAAGCCCGCACTACCGCGATCTGTTCGCGCGCTGGGCAACAGGCAATTATGTCCCCTTCGTCTGGAGCCGCCCGCGCGTGCTGCAGGAGGCGGAACGCATCATCAGCGTCACCCCTAGCCGTTGATCGCCTGCCAGACGGCAATGGCCGCCAGCGCCGCCGTATCGGCCCGCAATATACGTGGGCCGAGGCTGATCGGCACTGCGGCTGGATGGGCGCGGATGGCCTCGCGCTCCTGAACGGTGAAGCCGCCTTCCGGGCCAATCAGGATGGCGGCCGGTGCTGGCGCCTTCGCCTCTGCCAGTAGCGTGCCGCCGGATTCATCGGCAAAGATCAGAGAGCGGCCTCCGGGCCAGTTCTTGAGCAATTGTTCAAGTGGCATTGGCGCGGGCAATTCCGGCACCGCCGTTCGCCCCGATTGTTCGGCGGCCTCGACCAGATGGGCGCCCAGCCGATCGAGGTTGGGCTTGTCCACCACGGTGCGCTGCGTCGTCACCAACTGCAGCCGCGCCACACCCAATTCGCAAGCCTTTTCCACCAGCCAGTCGATGCGTCCCTTTTTCAAGGGCGCGGCGCACAGCCACAAATCCGGCACCTGTTCTTGGCGGCCGCTTTGGTGCTCGGCCGCCAATGTGACCGCTTTCTTCGCCACGCTCGCCACCCGCGCCGCCCATTCGCCGTCGCGGCCGTTGAACAGCCGCACCATGTCCCCCGGCTGGCGGCGCATGACGCTGCCGAGATAATGGGATTGCGGCTGATCCAGCGTGATAAGCGCACCTGCACAGAGCGCATCGCGCACATGCAGACGCGGCGTGGTTGACAAGCTGCGGTCGAATTCGCTCATGGGCTCCGTGGTTACGCCGCCTGCCCCCACCAACGCAACGCCAGACGCGGTCAAGAGCTGGATCGACCTGCTACCGGCGGGTGCGCAGGCCTATGCCCGCCTCGCCCGGCTCGACCGGCCGGCGGGCACCTGGCTGTTGTTCTGGCCGTGCATCGCCGGGCTGGCGCTGGCCGGCGGACTCCAGCGCGCGCCGTGGCTGGTGCTGTGGTTCGGTCTTGGCAGCATCGCCATGCGCGGCGCCGGCTGCGTGTGGAACGATATCATCGACCGCGACCTTGATGCCCAGGTGGAGCGCACCCGCGATCGCCCGGTCGCCTCGGGCCGTATCTCCGTGAGGGCCGCGCTGGCCTTTGCGGTGGCGCTGTCGCTGATCGGCCTCGTCGTGCTGCTGCAACTGCGCGGGCTGGCCCAGATCGTCGCGCTGGCCAGCCTGATTCCGGTGGCGGCCTATCCCTTCATGAAGCGCATCACCTGGTGGCCGCAGGCCTGGCTGGGCCTCACCTTCAACTGGGGTGCACTGGTTGGCTGGGCCGCAATAGCACCCCTCGACGCGCCAGCAATGTGGCTGCTGTGGGCCGGCGGCATCGCCTGGACGCTGGGATACGACACCATCTATGCCCTGCAGGATATCGAGGATGATGCACTGGCCGGCATCAAATCCTCCGCCCGCGCGCTCGGGCCAAAGGCCCGCGCCGGCGTGGCGGGCTTTTATGTGCTGGCGCTGACCTTATGGGCAGCCGCCCTGTGGCTTGTCGCCGGGCAGGTACTGGCCGTGCTGGCGTTGCTGCCGCTGGCCGTGCAACTTGGCTGGCAGGTGGTGAAACTGGCCGATACCGCGCCGGCCAACGCACTGCTGCTGTTCCGTTCCAATCGGCTGGCTGGTGCACTGTGGGCGGCGGCCTGTGCGTCTGTGGGTCTGGCCTGAACGCAGCTGCGGGCCTGCCCCTGGGTTGGAACAGGCCCGCGCGCCCTGTTGTTTGCCGACATCAGGCTGGCCCACCCATCACCTGTATCGAACTGATCGAAGTGTCTCATGGCGCGCCGTCGTCTCATTGCACGAATTCGACAAAGAGACGCAGTGATTGGGCCGTGACAGGTGGGGCCAGCCACCCTACATCTGGGCCATGCTGTCCCCTGATGATGCCCTCACCCGCCTTGATGCCGCCCTTGCTGCCGCCCGCGCTGCGGGCGCCGACGCCGCCGACGCGCTGTATGTCGGCGATGGCGCCACCTCCATTTCAGTCCGCCTTGGCAAGCTGGAGGATATCGGCCGCGCCGAGGGCGAGGAAATCGGTGTCCGCGTGTTTGTTGGCCAGCGTTCGGCCAGCGTCTCTTCTTCCGATCTGACGCCTTCTGCCCTGCGCGAAGCGGCGGAGCGCGCCGTTGCCATGGCGCGGCTGGCCCCCGAAGACCCTTATGCCGGCCTGGCCCCCGAAGACCGGCTGGCACGCGGGCCGTTTGCGGAACTTGATGTCGATGATCCCACCGAGATCAGCGCCGCGGCCCTGAAGTTACGCGCGCTGGAATGCGAGGATGCTGCCCGCGCCATCGAAGGCATCACCAACAGCGAAGGCGCCGGCGCCGCAGCCGGCACGGTGGTGATGGCACTGGCCACATCGACGGGCTTCCGCGGCGGCAAGAAATCGACCAGCCACAGCCTTTCGGCCAGCGTGGTCGCCGGCACCGGCAGCGACATGCAGCGCGATTATGCCTGGCATGCGGCCCGCTATCTGGCTGATGTTGAATCGGCCGCGGCTATCGGCACCCGCGCCGGCCAGCGCGCCATCAGCCGCCTGCACCCGATCAAGCTGGCCAGTGGGCCGATGCCGATCCTGTTCGACCCGCGCGTCTCGTCAACGCTGCTTGGGCACCTTGTGGGCGCCATCACCGGCAGCGCCATCGCGCGCGGCACCAGCTTCCTGAAAGACAAGCTTGGCCAGGCCATCCTGCCCGCCGGCCTGTCGATCATCGATGATCCGCTGCGCCGCCGGGGCTTGCGCAGCCGCGCCTTTGATGGCGAAGGTTTGGCCGCACAGCGCACCGCCATCATCGAACAGGGCGTGCTGACCGGCTGGCTGATGGACGTGGCCAGCGCCAAACAGTTGGGCCTCGCCCCCACCGGTCATGCCAGCCGCGGCACCTCTGGGCCACCGGGCGCCGGCACCACCAACCTGCACCTGGAAGGCGGCACTGCCACCTCGGCCGAACTGATGGCCGATATCAAGCAGGGCATTCTCGTCACCGAACTGATCGGCATGGGCGTCAACGGCCTGACCGGCGATTACAGCCGGGGGGCCAGCGGCTATCTGATCGAGAATGGCGAGATCACCCGCCCCGTGGCGGAAATCACCATCGCCGGCAATCTGCTCGACATGTTTGCCAAGATGATCGCCGGCAATGATCTTGAATTTCGTCATGCCAGCAACGCGCCAACGCTGCGCATCGATGGCATGATGGTGGCGGGCAGTTGACCCCGCACAGCCCGTCAGCGCGCGACGCTGATCTGGCGCTGGCGGCCGAGATCGCTGCCAATGCCGGGCGCATCGCCATGGCGCATTTCGGCAAATCTCCGGCCAGGTGGGACAAGGCCGATGGCAGCCCGGTGTGTGCCGCCGACATGGCGGTGAATGATTATCTGAAGGGCGTGATCACAGCGGCCCGCCCGGATGATGGCTGGCTGTCGGAAGAAAGCGCCGACAGCGCGGCCCGGCTGGAACGCCGCCGGGTGTGGGTGATCGATCCCATCGACGGCACCCGCGATTTCCTGCGCGGGCGGACGGGCTGGGCCGTATCGGTGGCGCTGGTCGAAGCTGGTACCGTGGTTGCCGCGGTGCTCAACGCGCCGGCGCAGGATCGGCTCTATGCCGCCGGGGTCGGGCGCGGCGCGACCTTGAATGGCAAGCGCCTCGCGGTGTCGGGCCTCGCCACCCTGGAAGGTGTGCGCCTGCCGATCGACCAGCCCAATCTCACCGCCGCCTTCTGGCCGTCACCCTGGCCCGGCACGGCCGTGGCCAAGCCCAACAGCCTGGCGCTGCGCATGGCGATGCTGGCGACTGATGAAGCCGACGCGTGGCTGGAAGGGCGCAGCATCGCCGAATGGGATGTGGCCGC
Organism: Sphingomonadales bacterium; assembly: GCA_027485735.1. Classification (GTDB taxonomy): domain Bacteria; phylum Pseudomonadota; class Alphaproteobacteria; order Sphingomonadales; family Sphingomonadaceae; genus Sandarakinorhabdus. The sequence goes on from JAIXQM010000074.1 coordinate 4,685, forward strand.
CGCCAGCCTGATCCTGGCCGAAGCCGGCGGTGTGCTGACCGATCGCCACGGCGCAGCATTGGCCTTCAACCAGCCGCAACCGGTGATCCATGGCATTGCTGCAGCCACCCCAGCGCTGCACGGCGAAGTGCTGGCGCGGCTTGATCATGCGCTCAAGGCTTTCGCCGCCCGGCGGCGGGGGCTTGCCGCCTGAAATCACAGGCTTGCGCCGCCCTGCCCAGCGCCACATTGTAGGCGCTGGGGAGAGACAATGGCCGCACCACTCAAACGCCTGACGCTGGCCGCCTTTGCCGCGCCCTGCCTGCCGCTCACTGGCGTCGGTCTGCCGTTGATTGTCTATCTGCCGCCGTACTATGCCGGCACGCTTGGGCTGGATCTGGCGCTGACCGGCATCATCTTCTCTGCTGTGCGCTGGATCGATCTGCCATTGGATATCGTGTTCGGCCACGGGATCGACCGCACTGATACGAAATGGGGCCGCTTTCGGCCTTGGATGGTCATCGGCGGGTTGGTGATGATGGCCGGGCTGGCCCTGGTCTTCTTTGCCGAACCCGGTCTGTCACCGTTGCGCGCCTTTCTGGGCCTGTTGCTGATGTACGCCGGCTATTCGGCAGCGGCCGTGGCACACACCAGCTGGGGCCAGGCACTATCAACCGATTATCACGAACGCAGCCGCATTTTCGGCTGGTGGCAGGGCACCAACATGATCGCGTTGATGGGCCTGCTGGCGGTGCCGCCGCTGGTCAATGCGCTGGGCCCGCGCTGGGGGCTGGAGCCTTCGACGGCGCTGGGCGTGCACGCCATGGGCTGGGTGCTGCTGGCACTGATGCTGCCGGCGTTGCTGGCGGTGTCCACCGGTGTCCCCGATGGTGCGCCCCTCCATGGCTCCCCACATGGCTGGAGCGATGTGAAGACCGCATTGAAACGGCCTTTGTTGCAGCGACTGCTGCTGATCGATCTGCTCGCCACCCTGCCTGCCGGTTTTGGCGGTGCGCTGCTGGTGTTCTTCTTCGAAGCCGCACGCGGCTTTTCCCAGGCCGATGCACGCCTGCTGCTGCTGTTCTATTTCGCCGCCGGCCTGATCGGCGCACCGCTGTGGGGCTGGGTGGCCCGGCGCACCTCGAAACACATGGCGGTGGCCTGGGCGATCGGCAGCTATGCCGTGCTGCACATGGGCCTGGTGCTGGCACCCAATGCCGGTTTCTGGGTGGCGGCCGCAGGCATGTTGCTGGCTGGTATCCCGGCGGTTGCACCGCCCTTCCTGGTGCGCGCCATGCTGGCCGATGTCACCGATGCCGAAACGCTCGCCACCGGGCGCAGCAATGCCGGGCTCTATTATGCCGTGCTGGTGGGGGTGCAGAAGCTTGGTTACGCGATACCGGTGGGCTTGGCCTATGCCGTGCTCGACGCCGTGGGCTTTGACGCCAAGCTGGGTGCAGCCAACACGCAATCCGCCATCGATGGCCTGGTGATGCTGTTCCTGGTGCCACCGGTGGTGAGCGCGGTGGGCGCCGCCTGGCTCGCGCGCGGCTGGACCATTGACCGCGCTGCGCAAGCCCGCATCATTGCCGAACTGCACGGCAGGTGACATTCAGCAGGGAGTAGACGCCATGAAATTCTATGACAGCATCGGCCCCAACCCGCACGTGGTGCGCATGGCCATGGCCGAAAAGGGCATCAGCCTGCCCACCGAGACCATCGACATCATGACCGGTGCCAATCGCAGCGGCGATTACATCAAGAAGGTGCCCGCCGGCGGCACACCGGCGCTGGAGCTGGACGATGGCCGCATCATCAGCGAAATCACCGTGATCGCCGAATATCTGGAAGAGATTCACCCCAAGCCTGCCATCATCGGCACCACCGCCGAAGAACGCGCCGAAACCCGCAAATGGGTGCGCATCATCGATCTGGGCTATTGCGAGACGATGGCCAACGGCTTCCGCGCCACCGAAGGCCGGCCAATGTTCGAACCGCGCTTCCCGGTCGTTTCGCAAGCTGCCGGCGCGGAGTTGAAGGCGATCGCGGCCAAGAAGCTCCAGTGGCTGGATGCGCTGATGAGCGGCGATTTCGTTTGCGGTGATCGCTTCACCCTGGCCGATATCCTGCTGTTCGGCTTCATCGAATTTGGCGCGCAGGTGGGCCAGCCACTGCCCGACGGCCTCACCTGGTTGCCGGCGTGGCACAAGCGCGTGGCCGCCCGGCCCTCTGCTGCTGCCTGAGGAACACCGCCCGGCGCGTCAGATCTCGATCAGCGCGTCGGGCAGTTCGTTCACATCGCCGGCCTGCACCGGCAGATGCGCGGCCAGCACGGCGCCGGCACGTCCGATTGCTGTCACCAGGCCATCGGCGGCGCGGCCGGCCTTAATGCCGGCGATCAGCGCCGCGATGGTTTCGGCCCATTCGTCGGCTGCCACCCGGGTGAACACCGCTTCATCGGCGATCACCTCGGCCACATGTTCGGCCTCGTCCAGATAGAGCAGCACGCCGGTGCGGCCTTGCGTGGCGGTCAACCCGCGCGCCCGGAACTGCATCATGGCGGCATGGTGCACCCGATCCCGCCGCAAGCCGCGCGGGGTGAGCGCCCGGTCCAGCCGCAGGCCGGCCACCAGCGCCAGCGTAACGACAAACACCAGCGCCTGCACGGCGGCAAAGCCTTCGATGCCGTGCGTTTCCCGCGTGGCGGCGTCGATCGTGTCCCAATCGGGGAACAGCAGTGACGGCGTCCAACCGGCCAGCACCGCAACGAACGGCAGGGTGAAGGCCGCCAGCACCGCTGTTGCCAGCATGGTCGCGGCATAACGGTGCGGGCGGGTGTTGATGATCACCACGATCTCACCGGCCGTGTTGGCTTCGGCCTGCGCGATGGCCGCAGCGATGCGGGCGCGATCGGTGTCGTTGAACAGCATCACCAATCCCCCGAAGCGCCGCCGCCACCGAAGCTGCCACCGCCGCCCGAAAAGCCACCAAAGCCGCCGCCGCCACCTGAGCTGCCACCACCGCTCCAGTTGCCGCCGATACCGGGGCCCCACAGGATCACGGGGCCACTGCGCCGCCCGCGCGAACCGCGGCGCGAGGCGATGATGATCCAGACGATGATGATGATCAGCCAGACCAGCGCGCCCCAGCCGGGGCTGTCGCCTGCGTCGGCGCTGGCCGCCTTGGCCTGGGCTGCAAAGGCAGCCTGTTCCTCCGGCGGCAGTTGCAGCAGCGCGATCAGATCATCGGCACCGGCTGCCACGCCGCCGGCAATGTCGCCGGCCTTGAAGCGCGGAACAATCGCCTGCCGGATGATGCGGCTCGACACTGCATCGGTCAGCACGCCTTCCAGGCCATAGCCAACCTCGATGCGCAATTTGCGTTGGGTCGGCGCGATCAGCAGGATGGCGCCGTTGTTGGTGCCTTTCTGGCCGATTCCCCACGCCCGGCCGAGCTGATAGCCATATTCGTCGATCTCATAGCCCTGCAGATCGGGCACGGTCGCCACCACCAGCTGGGTGCCGGTCGTGTCTTCCAGCGCCTTCAGCTTGGCCTCCAGCGCTGCCGCGGTCTCGGCCGGCAACACGCCTGCCGCATCGGTGACGCGGCCGGTGAGTTTCGGGAAGGTCGGTTCAGCCGCAGCGGGCAGCGCGGTGAACAAGGCCCACAGCATCGCCAGCAGCAGGGTGATGGCCGGCAGGTAGCTCCGGCGCAGCGCCGTCATTGCTCGCACTCCCCGAACCGGGGTTTCAGAACGTCACCTCGGGCGCCTTGTCGGCATTCACCGTGGTCGCCTTGAACGGCGCAATCGGCTGCGCGCCATAAACCACCTTGGCGGTGATCAGCGACGGGAATGTGCGGATTTCCGTATTATAATCCTGCACGGCCATATTGTAATCGCGGCGCGCCACGGTGATGCGGTTCTCGGTGCCTTCCAGCTGGCTTTGCAGCTGCAGGAACAGCTCGTTGGATTTCAGATCGGGGTATTTCTCCACCGTCACCAGCA
>JAIXQM010000043.1 GCA_027485735.1 Sphingomonadales bacterium
CCGATCTGGTCGATCGTCTATGGCAACCGCGCTGAATGGCAGATGATGCTGGCAGCCATCATCCTGATCGTGTTCAACGTCGTGTTCTGGACGTTGTTCGAACAGGCGGGTTCCAGCCTGACGCTGTTTGCCGCGCGCAACACTGATCTGTCGATCTTTGGCCTGTTTGAAATCTCGCCGGGCCAGACACAGTTCTTCAACGCCATCTTCATCGTCATGCTGGCGCCGCTGTTCAGTCTGTTGTGGCAGGCGCTGGGCCGGCGCGGGCTGGAACCGGGCATTCCGGTGAAGTTCGGCATGGCGCTGGCCGGCGTTGGCGGCGGCTTCCTGTTCCTGGTGTGGGGCACGCAATTTGCCGGCGATGATTTCAAAGTGGGTATCTGGTGGTTGGCGGGCCTCTATCTCATCCACTCCATGGCCGAACTGATGATCTCGCCGGTTGGCCTGTCGATGGTCACCAAGCTTTCCATCGCCCGTATCGTCGGGTTGATGATGGGCCTGTGGTTCGTCTCCATCGCCTGCGCGCAATATGTGGGCGGCCTGGTGGCGCAGGTCGCCAGCGTCGAAACCGTGGGCGGGCAGGTGACCAACCTGAAGGTCAGCCTCGATACTTATGCCGGGGTGTTTGAAACCATCGGCCTCGCTTCGGCGGCGATTGGCGGCGTGCTGCTGCTGATCTCGCCCTTGCTCAAGCGCCTGATGCACGGCGTGAAATAGTGGCGGTAGGGTAATTTGCGCTTGCGTGCCTGTTGGCCCAACGTGGGGCCAACAGGGGAGTTGATTGAACATGCGGGCTATTTTGTTGTTGGGCATCGCCGGTGTGGCGCTGGCCTCTGTCGCCGCCGCAAAGGAGAAGCCGAAGGACGTACCCGCCTCCCCGCCCGACGTGGTGCGCGTGGGCAAGGACCCCTGGCCAAGCCAGTACCGGCCCTATCCCGGCCAGGTGACGGTGATTCGCGGGGCCACCATCTATGACGGCGCCGGGCGCCGCATCGACAATGGCATGATAAGGCTGGAAGGCGGCAAGGTTGCCGAGATCGGCACCAGCGTTGCCGTGCCCGTGGGCGCGACGCTGATCGAGGCGCAGGGCAAATATGTCACCGCCGGCATCATCGACATTCACAGCCACCTGGGCGTCTATCCCAGCCCTGGCGTGCAGGCGCACAGCGACGGCAACGAGGCGACCAGCCCGGCCCGCCCGGAAGTGTGGGCCGAACACAGTGTGTGGCCGCAGGATCCCGGCTTTTCGCGGGCGCTGGCTGGCGGCATCACGGCGCTGCACGCGCTGCCGGGATCAGCCAATCTGTTCGGCGGGCGCGGGGTGACGCTCAAACCCGTCTATGGCCGCAGCGTGCAGGAAATGAAGTTTCCGGGCGCGCCTTACAGTTTGAAGATGGCATGTGGGGAGAATCCCAAGCGCGTCTATGGCAGCCGCAACCAGTTGCCGGCCACCCGCATGGGCAATATCGCCTATGCCCGTCAGCTTTGGTCGGATGCGGTGGGCTATAAACGGCGCTGGGATGACTATACCAAACGCGCCGAAGCCGGCACCGCCAAGCCAACTGACGCGCCGCGCCGCGAACTGGCGCTGGACACGCTGATGGGCGTGCTGAACGGCGAGATCTTGGTGCAGAACCACTGCTACAGAGCCGATGAAATGGCCAATGTGATCAGCATGAGCCGCGAGTTCGGCTACAAGGTGACGGCCTTTCACCATGCCGTTGAAAGCTACAAGATCGCCGACATGCTGAAGGCCGAAGGCATCTGCTCGGCGATGTGGGCGGATTGGTATGGCTTCAAGATGGAAAGCTATGACGGCATCCGCGAGAATATCGCGCTGGTGAACGCCGCCGGGGCCTGCGCCATCGTGCACAGCGATGATGAAAACGGCATCCAGCGTCTGAACCAGGAAGCCGCCAAGGCCATCGCCGCCGGCCGCCGGCTGGGGCTGACCATCACGCCGGAACTGGCCTGGACATGGCTGAGCCTCAACCCGGCCAAGGGACTGGGCATTGGAGACCGCACCGGCAGCCTGGAAGCCGGCAAGGCGGCTGACGTGGTGCTGTGGTCGGCCGAGCCGTTCAGCGTCTATGCCCGGCCAACCCATGTGTGGATCGATGGCGCGTTGATGTATGATTGGGGCGATCCCAAACGCCGGCCCACGGCCGATTTCGAGCTCGGCCAGCCCGGTGCGGGAGAAGTGAAATGAAGCGCGTCCTGCTCAGCATGGTCCTGGCCGCCGCGCCCGCCGTTGCGGCCCCCATCGCCATCACCGGTGCCACCGCCCACACCGCCCGCGGTGAAGAGGTGATCCGCAACGCCACCATCATCATCGACAATGGCCGTATCACCGCCATCGGCGCTGGTCTGGCCATACCGGCCGGCGCGACGGTGATCGACGCGAAGGGTCAGCCCGTCACGCCGGGCATTGTTGCCGTCCCCAGCGATCTGGGCCTCACCGAAGTGGGCGGCGTGCGCGAAACCAGCGATGGCAGCGCACGCACCTCGCCCTATTCGGCTGCGCTCGATATGGCCGCCGCCATCAACCCCGGCTCGCTGCATTTTGCCATTTACCGCATGGCCGGCGTCACCCGCGCGGCCGCCGTGCCCGATTCGGGCAATGCTGTGTTCGGCGGTCAGGGGGTTGTCGTCAGCCTGGCGGCCAACGGACCCACCGTCACCCGGCCGCGGGCGTTCCAATATGTCGAGCTGGGCGAAGCTGGCGCGCGGTTGGCTGGAGGTTCGCGTCCGGCGGCCTATGCCCAACTGATCGACCTGCTTGATGCCGCCAAACGGCTGGCTGCCAACCCGGCGGCGAGCGTGGGCGGCGATGACAGCGGCTCGTTGGTCAAACGCCGCGACGTGGAGGCGCTGCTGCCGGTGCTGAGCGGTGCGCAATCGCTGATGGTGCATGTCGAACGCGCCTCCGACATACTGGAGGTGCTGAAGCTGAAGGGCCGTTACCCGGCGCTGCGCCCGGTGTTGGTTGGCGCGCGCGAGGCCTGGCTGGTGGCAGCGCAGATTGCCCGCGCTGGCGTCCCAGTGATCACCCACAGCCTGTATGATCTGCCCGACGATTTCGAAGGGCTGGCGGCATCGCGCAACAATGCCGGCCATCTCCAGGCCGCTGGCGTCACGGTGGTGCTGGGTCCATTGGGCGGGGTGGGCGGCACAACGCCGGTCAATCTGCCCGGTTATGCCGGCAATGCGGTGGGGCAGGGCACAGTGCCTGGCGGCAAGGGCCTCACCAAGGCGCAGGCGCTGGCCAGCATCACCGCCAACCCGGCGCGGGTGCTGGGCCTTGCCGATACCGGCACACTGGAAGTGGGCAAGCGGGCCGATATCGTGCTGTGGGATGGCGATCCGCTGGAACTGATGAGCTCCCCAGTTGCCGTATGGATTGATGGAGCGGCCCAGCCGATGACCAGCCGGCAGACCTTATTGGCGCAGCGTTACAAAGCGCTTGGCCGCATTGATCTGCCGTTGCAATATCCGCGATGAGCCGCGACTTGAAGCGGCGGCAATGAAAAGGCGCCGGCGAACCGCCGGCCGGAAGAGGGGTGTCGCGTGTCTGATCTGATGCTGCTGGCGCTGCTGGTGGGCCTGTTCGTGGTCAGCCATGAATTGCTGTCGCATCCCCTGCGTGGCCCGCTGGTGGCGCGGCTGGGGGAGAAGGGCTTCGCCGTCGTCTATTCGCTGGTGGCGCTGGCCAGTTTTGGCAGCGCCGTGCAGTTGTGGCGCGAGACGCCCAAGGAACGGCTGTGGGATACGCCGGCAGGCGCTTACATCCCGGCGCTAGCGGCGATGCTGGTGGCTTGCATCTTCTTCGTGGGATCGGTGAGTGCGCCCAACCCGGCGATGATGCCGGGCGTGAAGGGGGAACCCAAGGGCCTGCAGCGCATCACTCGCCACCCGATGATGTGGAGTATGGCGATCTGGGCCGGCGTGCACATCATGATGACCGCTGATCCGCGCACCATCGTGCTGGCCAGCGGTGTGGCCGTACTGGCACTGTTCGGCACGGCCATGCAGGACGGCAAGAAGAAGGCGCAGAACCCCGCCTATGCCGCTCACATGGCGCGCACCTCGCATTTTCCGTTTCTGGCCATCGTGGCCGGCCGCCAACCATGGAGCGCGATCTGGCCCGGACTGGTGCCGGTGCTGGGCGGGCTGCTGTTGTGGTTCCTGATCTTGTGGGCCCACCCGATGTTGATCGGCGTGCCGGCCGCCGGCTGGAGTTATTTCCAATGAGCGATGTTGCAGGCAAGGCTATCTGGATCACCGGGGCTTCGGCCGGGATCGGCAAGGGGCTGGCGCTGGCGCTGGCGGCAAAGGGCGCGCGGCTGGTGCTGTCGGGCCGCAACCAGGCAGCGCTGGAAGAGGTTGCCGCCCAATGCCCCGGCAGCATTGTTGAAGCATTTGAAGTGACCGATCTTGATTCGCTGCCGGCCATTGCCGCGCGGGTGGCGGCGGTGACCGGCGGTGTCGACTGGCTGGTGAACAATGCCGGCATCTCGCAACGCAGCCTGGCGCTCGATACCGAGTTCCCGGTTTACCGCACTCTGATGGAGGTGGACTTCTTCGCGCCTCTGCGGCTGACGCAGCTGGTGCTGCCGGCCATGGTGCAGCGCGGCTCGGGGCGAATCATCAACAACGCTTCGGTCGCCGGCAAGGTCGGCTCGCCGCTGCGCACCGGTTATTGTGCTGCCAAACATGCGCTGGTCGGCTGGTCCGACGCGCTGCGGGCCGAAATTGCCCAATATGGTGTGCAGGTGCACGTGCTCACCCCCGGCTTTGTCGCCACCGGCATCGGCAAGAACGCCTTGCGCGGTGATGGCAGCCAGAAAGGTGATGGCGAGGATCCGGTGGATGCCGGCATTTCCATCCACGAAGCTGCCGCGCAGATCATCGCCGGGATCACGGGCAATGTGCCCGAAATCCCGGTCGGCCGGGACGGCGCGGCCGAAATGCAGTTGCTCGGCCTGAAGCGGCAGGACCCTGAAGCCTGCTTCCAGTTGATGGCCGGCATGGCGCCCAAGGTGGCACGCTGAGGGGGCTGCGTCGTTTTTCCCTTGGCGGATGGGATTTGCCCGGCTAAGGCGCATTCAGGTAGCCGCAGCAGGAAAGCAGCGGGCTGCCTCTCGCGCAGCATCAGCCGGTACGCCAGCAAAGGGCAGGTCCGGTCGCGGATGGGCCTGTTGGCCCCCGGCGTCCGAACCGCGCGAAGGGCATGATTACACCCAACAGCCGCCGCGATATGGCCAGTCAACGGGGACAACGATCTTGATCAGGAACAACCAGCGGCGGCGGCGTGGAGGCGGCAACACCGGTCCGCGCCCGCAACAAATGGCTGGCGGCAACAATTATGGTGCCCGGCTTGATAACCGCCAGCGCGGCAATGCTACCCAGCTGCTGGAAAAATATCGTGCCCTGGCGCGTGATGCCCAACAGGCCGGCGACCGGGTGACGGCAGAATATTATCTGCAATATGCCGAACATTATTTCCGCATTCTGGGCGATCATCGTGATCGCCAGCCCGAAGGCCGCAACGGCCGTGATGGCTATGATGATGACGGCGTGGACGGTGACAGCGGCAATGCCGAGGGTGACGACGATCGCGGTGATGACGGCGACCAACGCCGAGATGAGCGCGTCCGCGATGACCGGCCCCGTGATGATCGCTCCCGCGATGACCGTGAGCGTGGTCGCCGGGATGATCGCAACCGTGATGGCCGCACCCGCGACGACCGGCCCCGCGATGATCGTCCGCGTGACGAACGTCCCCGTGATGATCGCCCTCGTGATGATCGCCCCCGCGATGACCGTCCGCGTGACGAGCGCCCGCGTGAAGATCGTCCCCGTGAAGATCGTGGCGCCGACGGCAACCGCCGTGATTGGCAGCGTGATCGCCGTGATCGCCGGCCGGAACGCTCAGAGCAGCCGCGGGATCAGGATTCCACTGATGCACCGGCGGTCGATGACCGCGAATCGTTTCTGCAGGCGCTGCCACCCCCCGTCTCGCGCGGCGAGGGCCGTCGCCTGAGCGTGCGTCGCGATGCGGAGGAAGCCCCGGCAGCTCCGGTTCCGGCCGAATCCGTCGCCGCCGAAGCTGCTCCGACTGAAAAGCCCGTGCGTCGCCGCACCCGCAAGCCGGCAGCGGAAACCGAATCAGCTGATTGACGCCCGCCCCTAGTCGCCCCGGCCCACGCTGTCGTCGTGGCCGGAGCGATTGGAGACGAACACCAGGCCCATCAGCGCGCCTGACAGCAACACAGTGCCGCCTACGCCGCCGGCCACCGCCAGCCACAATTCCCATCGCTGTGGCGCACCTGTGGCCTGCAGCCAACCCAGCGCGGCCAGGACGGCCAGCAGCGCACATAGTGCCACGATGCGCATCAGGCGCCAGAACGGCACCCAGGCAGCGCTGGGGGCAGCCGAATCGGAAGGGTTGGGGCGTGGGCCATTCATTGTACTTTGCCTTCCGGTGGTGAAGGGCGCATGATTACCGCCCGCGGCGCCAATGCGGCGCCCTTATTGGGAGGCGAATCATGCTCGGTTCGATTCTCGTCGGCAAGAAGCCGCTTGTCACAGTCGGCCGCGATTCGCCGATCACTCACATTGTTGCCCTGCTTCATGAACATCGCATCGGCGCTGTGCTGGTGATGGATGGTGATGTCATTGCCGGCCTGGTGAGCGAGCGTGACATCTGCCGCTGCATGCACCTGCACGGGAAGGGCGTGCACGATGCCACCGCCGCTGATCTCATGACGGCGCCGGTGATCACGGCCGATGCGCGCATGAACGTGTGTGATGCCATGGCGATCATGACCGACCGCCGATTCCGCCATCTGCCCGTGCTGGAGGGTGACCGGCTGCTGGGTCTCGTTTCGATCGGTGATCTCGTGAAGCGCCGAATCGAGGACGCCGAGGCCGAAGCCGAATCGTTGAAGCACTATATCGCCAGCTGATGCGGGCACGTCTGATCGATTGATTCGGCGGAATACCCGATTCTGTAAAAGGCCTGGAGCTGCCAGGCGGCGACTGTAGAGGCGATTCTGCCGGTTTCGGGCATCGGGGTGGACTGATTCTGCCGGGCTTGCCCTGATGTCAGGACGGAAGCCACAAAAGGCGCCCTGTGGATAAGGTTCACTTCTTCCAAGGAAGAGACAGAAAATTACACGATCCCGCAAAATAGCGCTTGCAAGGCCGGTGGGTCGCCCATAGAGGAGCGCTCCCGGCCAACGGGGACGCCGCTTCCGAGCGACGCTCCCCAGGCAGCCAAGACAACAGCGACGGTCAGCTTGACCCACCCACAAAGTGGGCAAACAATCGTTGCGGTGCCGGGGATTTCAAGCTTCCGAAGTAATTCGGAAGCGCCGGAAAAAAAGTTGTTGACGGAGACTTTCGAGCGGACCATAAGCCGCCTCCGTCGCCGACGACGAGCCCACCGCCCCGGTCCACTGGATCAAGGCAAAGCGTTCGCCGCCGACCTCGAAATTGATACCGGTCAGGAACCTGGTTCGCCAGGGGAATGTTCGGTGTCGCTCTTTCTCATCGTAGGTTAAAATGAAGGGACATGTGGGCGGCGGTCCACGGTTCGGGATTTCAGGTTCCGAGTGCCGTGGTTAAACCGAAGCTTATATGTCTCAATACCACATAGCACACCGGCTTTTTGCCGGTTACGTTAGTGATCTTGTGAACAGAATAAGCTCCTGAACAACAGTCAGTTGCAAACGGTTTTCCCCGTAGCAGCTGGTTGCATGAACTTGAGAGTTTGATCCTGGCTCAGAACGAACGCTGGCGGCATGCCTAACACATGCAAGTCGAACGAACCCTTCGGGGTTAGTGGCGCACGGGTGCGTAACGCGTGGGAATCTGCCCTTAGGTACGGAATAACAGTGAGAAATTACTGCTAATACCGTATGATGTCTTCGGACCAAAGATTTATCGCCTAGGGATGAGCCCGCGTAGGATTAGCTAGTTGGTGAGGTAAAGGCTCACCAAGGCTACGATCCTTAGCTGGTCTGAGAGGATGATCAGCCACACTGGGACTGAGACACGGCCCAGACTCCTACGGGAGGCAGCAGTGGGGAATATTGGACAATGGGCGAAAGCCTGATCCAGCAATGCCGC
>JAIXQM010000246.1 GCA_027485735.1 Sphingomonadales bacterium
CAACCCAAGCTGCTGGACTTCTTCGCCGACCGCCTGAAAGTCCAGCAACGCGAAGCCGGCGTTCGCCACGATCTGATCGACGCCGTGTTCGCCCTCGGCAGTGAGGATGATCTTGTCCGTCTGCTTGCCCGCGTGAAGGCGTTGCAGGCGTTCGTGGAGACCGAAGACGGCACCAACCTGCTCGCCGGGTACAAGCGCGCGGCCAATATATTGAAGGCGGCCGAGAAGGACGGCATCGGCGAACCGGCCAGCGGCGAAGGCGAGGGGGCGGAAGCGCTGCTCGCCGCCGCGCTGGCCACGGCGCTGCCCACCGCCAAGCAGGCCGTTGCCGATGAGCGTTTCACCGACGCCATGGCGGCGCTGGCCAGTTTGCGCGGGCCGGTCGATGCGTTCTTCACCGATGTGATGGTCAATGATCCGGATCCGGGCATCCGGGCGCGGCGATTGGCCCTGTTGGCGCGGTTCCGCGATGCGGTGCATGGCGTCGCGGATTTTTCGAAGATCGAGGGTTAGGTATTCCCACCCCCTTGCGGGGAGCGGGCGGGTCGCCGATGGCGGATCAAGGTCGCGCTGGGGATTTTGGAGTGTGGGCGCAATGAAATCAGTTTTCCGGTTCGGTGGCGGCACGGCTGAAGGCGATGCCACGCAGAAGGAATTGCTGGGCGGCAAGGGCGCCAACCTCGCGGAAATGGCCGGCATCGGCCTCGCCGTGCCCCCGGGCCTGACCATCGCCACCTCCGTTTGCGCCGCCTATTATGATGCCGGCGGCCGTCTACCCGATGATGTGCAGGCACAGGTGCTGGACAGCCTGGCCTTCATCGAAGGCGTTACGGCCAAGAAATTCGGCGACGCCACCAACCCGCTGCTGGTTTCCGTTCGCTCCGGCGCGCGCGTGTCGATGCCGGGCATGATGGATACGGTGCTCAACCTCGGCCTGAACGATCAGACCGTGGAAGGCCTCGCCGCCGCGTCGGGCAACGCGCGGTTTGCGTGGGACAGCTATCGCCGTTTCATCCAGATGTATGGCGATGTGGTGCTGGAACTCGATCACTATGCCTTTGAGGACGCGCTGGAAATCGCCAAGGAAGACAAGGGCGTTACCCAAGATACCGGGCTGGATGCCGATGATCTGAAAAAGCTGGTCGCGCGGTACATGGCCATTGTCGAACAGGCGCTGGGCCGCCCGTTCCCGCAAGACCCGCACGAGCAACTTTGGGGCGCGATCGGCGCGGTGTTCGGCTCGTGGCGTTCAGATCGGGCGCGCACCTATCGCCGCCTGAACGATATTCCCGAAAGCTGGGGCACCGCGGTCAACGTGCAGGCGATGGTGTTCGGCAACCTGGGCGATACCTCGGCCACCGGCGTGGCCTTCACCCGCGATCCCAGCACCGGCGAACACGCTTGGTATGGCGAATATCTGATCAACGCCCAGGGTGAAGACGTGGTGGCCGGCATCCGCACGCCCCAGTATCTGACCAAGGCCGCGCGCGAAAAGGCCGGCGCCAAGGCGGCTTCGATGGAAGAGGCGATGCCGGTGGTGTTCACCGAACTCGGCCGCACCTTCGACCTGCTGGAGCGGCACTACCGCGACATGCAGGACATTGAATTCACGGTGGAAGACAACCGCCTGTATATTTTGCAGACCCGCAGCGGCAAGCGCACCGCCAAGGCCGCGCTGCGCATCGCAGTGGACATGGTGGGCGAAGGCCTGATCACCGAAGCCGAAGCCGTGAAGCGCGTGGACGCCAGCGCCATGGACCAGTTGCTGCACCCGACGCTCGATCCCAAGGCCGTGCGTGACATCATCGCCCGCGGCCTGCCGGCCAGCCCCGGTGCCGCCAGCGGCATCGTCGTGCTGGACAGCGACAGCGCCGAAATCCGCGCGCGAGCGGGTGACTCGGTGATCCTGGTGCGCACCGAAACCAGCCCGGAAGACATCCACGGCATGCACGCCGCCCGGGGTATCCTGACGGCGCGCGGCGGCATGACCAGCCACGCCGCCGTGGTGGCGCGCGGCATGGGTCGCCCTTGCGTTTCGGGCGCTGGCGGCATCAGCATCGATCTGGTCGGCCGCACTGTCAGCACTGGTGGGCGCATCGTGAAGGAAGGCGATCGCATCACTATCGATGGCGCCACCGGCGACGTGATGCTGGGCGACGTGCCCACGGTGGAGCCCGATCTGTCTGGCGATTTTGGCATATTGATGGAATGGGCGGACAAGCATCGCCGGCTGAAGGTGCGGACCAACGCCGAAACGCCGGAAGATTGCCGCGTTGCGCGCCAGTTCGGCGCCGAAGGCATCGGCCTGTGCCGCACCGAACATATGTTCTTCGAACCCAGCCGCATCACCGCGGTGCGCCGCATGATCCTGGCCGAAGACACCGCCGGGCGTGAAGCCGCACTGGCCGAGCTGTTGCCCGAACAGCGCGCCGATTTTGCCGAGATTTTCCGCGTGATGGCTGGCCTGCCGGTGACCATCCGCCTGCTCGATCCGCCGCTGCACGAATTCCTGCCGCATGATGATGAAGGTTTTGCCGACGTCGCTGCCGCCACTGGTCTGCCTGAAACGTTGGTGCGCCGCCGCATCAACGAATTGCATGAATTCAACCCGATGCTGGGCCACCGCGGCTGCCGCCTCGGCATCACCTATCCCGAAATCTATGCCATGCAGGCCCGCGCCATTTTCGAAGCCGCCGTGATGGTGGCCCAGGAAACCGGTGCGGCGGTGGTGCCGGAAGTGATGGTGCCGCTGGTCGCGACGGCCAAGGAACTGGAACTGACCAAGGCCGCCATCGACGCCGAAGCCGCAGCCGTGTTTGCCGCCACCGGCACCACGCTGGATTATCTGGTCGGCACCATGATCGAACTGCCGCGCGCGGCCCTGCGTGCGGCGGAGATTGCCGCCCATGCGCAGTTCTTCAGCTTTGGCACTAATGATCTGACGCAAACGACGCTGGGCATCAGCCGCGATGACTCGGCGCGGTTCATGGGGCCGTATGTGGAAAAGGGCATTTATCCCAAGGACCCGTTCGTCTCCATCGATGAAGACGGGGTGGGCGAACTGGTGGCGCTGGCCGCCGAGCGGGGCCGGAGCGTGAAGCCCGATCTGAAACTCGGCATCTGCGGCGAGCATGGCGGCGATCCGGCCTCCATCCTGTTCTGCGAAGGCCTGGGGCTGGATTATGTGAGTTGCTCGCCCTACCGCGTGCCGATCGCGCGGTTGGCGGCGGCGCAGGCGGCGCTCAAGAAGGCCAATTAGAAAGGCCTACTCTTCAGCGCTTCCACATCCACCAGCCGGTGGCCAGCCCGACGGCAAAGCCGGCTAGTACCCACAACCAGATCTCGCCGAACAGCCAGATCATTGCGGGCTCCAGACGGCGTCGGCAATGCCGGGGTGGCGTTTCAGATCAGCGATGACGGCAGCGCGTGTGGCGGGATCGGCCGTGCCGGAAAGTCGGGCCACCCGGGCCACCAGCCCTGATGGTTGGCGAAAGCTGATGCTGCCATCAACCACGCCGTTCGCCTGCATGGCAGTGGCCGCAGCTTGGCCCAATTCGGCCATCATCACCTGACCCTGATGCAGGGAAGCACCGCGCGCCAGCACGACAGTGGCGGCCAGGCCGGTGAGCAGTTTGAGGGCGGGATGCATCGCCCGCCCAGCTAAGCCGCAACCCAAGGCGCTGGCAAGCGGCGCGAATCGGCTTTATCGATGCGCCCCATGAATGTTGTGCCCGAAACTGACCCGTGGATGCGCCGCCGCAGCCTGCCGGCGGGCGGAGAGCGCCTTTTCCTGCCGCTGCGCGATGGCTGGCCGGTGCGGCTGGAACATTGGCCGCGCCGCAATCCGGAACGGGGACATATGTTGATGGTCACCGGCCGGGCTGATTTCGTCGAGAAATATGCCGAAACCCTGCACGACCTGGTTGATGCCGGCTGGGGCGTCACCACCTTTGATTGGCGAGGGCAGGGCCTGTCGCGGCGGGTGGGCAAGACGCCGATGCACGGGGCTTCACCCGGTTTTGACATTTGGCTCGAAGATCTGGCCGAACTGGTGGCATGGACGGTGGAGCGTAGCGGTGGCCTGGTGGTGGCGGCGGCCCATTCGATGGGCGGGCATATGGTGCTGCGTCACCTGGCGGCCGCGCGTGGCGGCATCAGCCGTGCGGTCGTGCTGGCGCCGATGCTGGGGCTGTCGGCCTCCCCGTTGGGCCCGGGCCTTGCCCGTTGGCTGGCGGCACGCATGGTGAAATGGCGGCGCGGCAGCGATTTCGTGCTGGGCGGCGGCCCCTATGAACCCGGTGTTGCAGGCAGCAAGCGCCAGTTGCTGCTCACCAGTGATGCCGAACGTTATTCCGATGAAAGCTGGTGGATCGGGCAATATCCCGCGCTGGCGCTGGGCAGTGTGACCTGGGGTTGGCTGCACGATGCCTTTGCCAGCATCGATGCGCTGAACGCGCGCGGCGTGCCCGAGGCTATCTCCGTGCCGGTTCTGGCGCTGATTCCGGAGAAAGATGGCCTGGTGGACAGCAAGGCCACCCGCCGCTTTGTCGCGCGCATCCTCGGCGGCGAAACGGTTGAATACCCCCAAGCCGGCCACGAACTGTTGCGCGAAGCTGAGCCGCTGCGCAGCGTGGTGCTGGCCCGCATGCTGGCGTTCTTCGACGGGCAAACATGAGCCAGGATTTCGACATTGCCATCATCGGCGCCGGCATCGCCGGGGCCAGCACGGCCTGGGCCTTGCTGGAAGCGGCGCCGCAACTGCGGGTCGCCCTGATCGAGATGGAGGAACGCCCGGGCTATCACACCACCGGGCGATCGGCGGCCATCTTCATCGAAAGCTATGGCGGCCCGGCCGTCGTGCCGTTGAGCCGCGCCAGCCGGGCCTTTTTCGGCGCGCCGCCTGCCGGCTTTCCGCCGCTGCTGCACCACCGGCCCAGCCTGATCATCGAAAGCCCCGAGGATGCGGGCGGGCTGGAACGGGTGGCCGCAGAATATGATGAGGGCGGTGTGGCCTATCATTGGCTGGACGCCGCGGCGCTGGCGGCATCGCCGGCGGGGCAAATGCTGAAGCCCGAATGGCGCAATCGCGCCCTGATCGAGCCCGATTGCCACGATATTGATGTGGCTGCCCTGCACCAGGGCTTTTTGCGCGGTGTGAATGGCGCGAAGCCCACGCTCATCACCAATGCCCAAGTCACCGCGCTGGATCGCAGCGCGGGCATGTGGCGCATCACCACCCGCGCCGGCGTGTTCACGGCGCCATTGCTGGTCAATTCCGCCGGGGCCTGGGCCGATGGCTTTGCGACGCTGGCTGGCGCAGCGCCCAAGGGCCTGATGCCGCTGCGCCGCACGATGGCCGTGCTGCGTATCGATCCCGTCCCGCCGGCCGATCTGCCGACCGTGATGAGCAGCGATAGTAGTTTCTACTTCAAACCGGATGGCGAGCGGCTGTGGCTGTCGCCGCACGACGAGATTCCCGATGTGCCGCACGATGTCCGCCCCGACGAGATGGATCTGGCCGTGGTGATCGACCGGTTCGAACAGGCCAGCAC
>JAIXQM010000153.1 GCA_027485735.1 Sphingomonadales bacterium
AGGGTGGGCCGGGTGCGGGGGTTGCCGCTTTCAGGGACGTGCTGGGCTGGTAATCGCGCCCCGCATCCGCTAAGGCGCGCCCCGTCCTCTATCGCTCTTTCGCATTCCCATTCCCCAATCGCCGCCCGCGCATTCACGCCGGCTGCAAGGATTTCGCCATGGTCGCCCATAGCTCTCTCATCACCGTCATGGAAAAGGCCGCGCGCAAGGCCGCGCCCAAGCTGCGCCGCGATTTCGGGGAAGTGGATGCGCTGCAGGTGTCCCGCAAGGGCCCGGCTGATTTCGTTTCCAATGCCGATCGGGCCGCCGAAGATGCGGTGGTGGAAGTGCTGCGCCATGCGCGCCCCGATTGGGGCCTGCTGCTGGAAGAAGGCGGCGAGATCAAGGGTGAGGATGAACGCTGCCGCTGGATCGTCGATCCGCTGGATGGCACGTCCAACTTCCTGCACGGCATCCCGCATTTCGCCATTTCCATCGCCGCCGAAATCGATGGCGAAGTGACTGCCGGCCTGATCCACCAGCCGCTCACCGGCGAAAGCTATTGGGCGGAAAAGGGCCGTGGCGCCTGGCTGCAGACTCAGCGCCTGCGCGTTTCGGGCCGGCGTGATCTGAATGATTGCCTGATCGCCACCGGCATCCCCTATCAGGGCCATGGCGATCGCGCCCAGTTCAACTCGATCCTGAATGCCGTGATGCCGGAAGTGGCCGGCGTGCGCCGTTTCGGTGCGGCCAGCCTTGATATGGCCTGGGTGGCGGCCGGACGTTTCGATGGCTTCTGGGAAACCGGGCTTTCCTATTGGGACATTGCGGCGGGCATATTGATCATCAAGGAAGCCGGCGGCTTTGTCAGCGATTTCCGGGGCAGTGATGGCATGGTCGGCCGGCGCGAGATCATCGTGGGCAACCAGTCGATCCAGTCGCGCCTGCACAAGCTGATCGCGGGCGCGTTGCGGTAGCGCTGGGCGCTGGGGGTTGCCAGTGCCACGCACCTGCAAAATGTCGCAATTATCGGCTCGAAGAGGTTGCCCTGCCGGGGCAGGACGGCTAATCACGCTGCATTGCAACAGCTGTTGGAAACCCCCAGGCCATGTCGGCCATTGCCTCTGAATATCTGCCGGTGCTGCTGTTCTTCGCAGTGGGTATCGCCTTCGCGCTGATCTTCGTCAGTGCGCCCATTGCCGTGTCGGGCCTGATCGGCACGTCCAAGCCGGAAGCGGTGAAATTGTCGGAATATGAAAGCGGCTTCCCCGCCTTTTCCGACGCGCGCACCAAGTTCGATGTGCAATTCTACCTCGTCGCCATATTGTTCATCGTGTTCGATCTGGAAGCGGCCTTCCTGTTCCCGTGGGCGGTTTCCCTGCACTGGGGCGGGGAAAGCGCGTGGTGGGCGATGATGGAATTCCTGGGCGAACTCGGCATCGGCCTGGTTTACGCCTGGAAAGTGGGAGCGTTGGAGTGGGAGTGAACCAGCCCGGCGATGACCTGATGGTCACCAATGGCGGCATCCTGCTGCCGGCCAACAACCGTGATCAGTTCCTGGGTGATGTGTCCCAGGAAGTGGCGGACAAGGGTTTCCTTGTCACCTCCACCGAAGATCTGTTCCACTGGGCCCGCACCGGCAGCCTGTGGTGGATGACCTTTGGCCTCGCCTGCTGCGCGGTGGAGATGATGCACAGCAGCATGCCGCGTTATGATCTGGAACGGTTCGGGATCGCGCCGCGCGCCAGCCCGCGCCAGTCTGACGTGATGATCGTGGCCGGCACGCTGTGCAACAAGATGGCCCCGGCGCTGCGCCGCGTGTACGACCAGATGGCCGAGCCGCGCTATGTCATCTCGATGGGCAGCTGCGCAAATGGCGGCGGCTATTATCACTACAGCTATTCGGTGGTGCGCGGCTGCGACCGCATCGTGCCAGTGGATATTTATGTGCCCGGTTGCCCGCCCACGGCCGAGGCGCTGCTTTATGGCATCTTGGCCCTGCAGCGGAAGATCCGCCGCGTGGGCGTGTTCGAGCGCTGATGTATGACGATTGTTGCGCCTGAATTGGGCAAGCACAGCTGGCCGGTGATGGCCACACATGATGCCCTGGCATCGCGACTGGGCGAGGTGCTGGGCGATGCGCTGTTCGAGGTGATCGAGCATGCCGGCGAGACGACCGCGGTTGTGCAGCGCGAGGCGTTGGTGCCGGTGATCACGGCGCTGCGCGATGCGGCCGATCTGAAGTTCAACCAGCTCACCGACATTTGTGGCGCCGATTATCTGGACCGGGCCGAACGCTTCGAGATCGTGATCCACTTGCTGTCGATGACGCACAATCTGCGGCTGCGCGTGAAGCTTTCCACCGATGGCCGTGCGCCGGTGCCGTCGTTGACCGATCTCTATCCCAACGCCGGCTGGTACGAGCGCGAGACCTGGGATTGTTACGGCGTGATGTTCACCGGCAATCCGGACATGCGCCGCATCCTGACGGACTATGGCTTTGAAGGCCATCCGTTCCGCAAGGATTTCCCGCTGACCGGCCATGTCGAGCTGCGCTGGTCGGAAGAGCATAAGCGGGTGGTGTATGAGCCGGTGAAACTGGCGCAGGATTTCCGCAGCTTTGATTTCCTCAGCCCCTGGGAAGGCACGGATTATGTGCTGCCGGGCGATGAAAAGGCGACTGGCAAATGAGCAGCCTGGGTTCTGCTGGTGCCGCGTGGACGGCTGACGACACCACCGACGTGCTGCCCGCCAAGGACGGCAACGAAATCCAGAACTACATGATCAATTTCGGGCCGCAGCACCCCGCGGCTCACGGCGTGTTGCGGCTGGTGATGGAGCTGGACGGCGAGATCATCGAACGCTGCGATCCGCACATCGGCCTGCTGCATCGCGGCACCGAAAAGCTGATCGAGTACAAGACCTATCTGCAGGCGCTGCCCTATATGGACCGCCTCGATTACGTCTCCCCGATGTGCATGGAGCACAGCTATGTGCTGGCCATCGAGAAATTGGCCGGCATCGAGGTGCCGCTGCGGGCGAAATATATCCGCACGATGTTTGCGGAAATCACGCGCATTCTGAATCACATCCTGAACACGACCGCGCACGCCATGGACGTGGGCGCGATGACGCCGATCCTGTGGCTGTTCGAAGAGCGCGAAAAGCTGATGGAGTTTTACGAGCGCGTTTCCGGTGCGCGCTTCCACGCCGCCTGGTTCCGCCCCGGCGGCGTGCACCAGGACTTGCCGGCGGGCCTGCTGGACGATGTGCTGGCCTGGTGTGACCATTTTCCCAAGGTGCTCGACGAGATGCAGGGCCTGGTGGCCGACAATCGCATCTTCAAGCAGCGCAATGTCGATATCGGGATCATTTCCAAGGAAGATGCGATTGCCTGGGGCTTCACGGGCCCGTGCATCCGCGCCAGCGGCGTGGCCTGGGATATCCGCAAGAGCCAGCCGTACGACGCCTATCACCTGATGGATTTCGACGTGCCGGTGTCGAACGATGGCGACTGCTATGCCCGCTTCATGGTGCGCATGCAGGAAATGCGCGAGAGCCTGAAGATCATCAAGCAGTGCGCCAAGGAGATGCCGGCGGGCAGCCACATCACCGGCAACCGCAAGGTGGCGCCGCCGTCGCGCGGGGAGATGAAGCGCTCGATGGAAGCGCTGATCCACCATTTCAAGCTGTATACCGAAGGCCTGCACGTGCCGGCCGGCGATGCCTATGTGGCAACCGAAAGCCCCAAGGGCGAATTCGGCATCTACATGGTCGCCGATGGCACCAACAAGCCGTGGCGCTGCCACATCCGCGCCACCGGCATGGCGCACCTGCAGGCGATGGATTTCCTGTGCAAGGGCCACATGCTGGCCGACGCGCCGGCGGTGCTGGGTTCGTTGGACATCGTATTCGGCGAGGTTGACCGGTGAGCGAGAAGGGCAAGCTTCTGGCCGTGGCGGCCCTGGGCGCTGCGGTGATCGCGGCCACCGGCTTTGCGGCGGCGCAGCTGTGGGGCGAAGGCGCCGGCATGCCGATCGTGGCGCTTGGCGCGACCTTGTGGACGGCGGCATTCGTGCGCTGGTCGGCCAGGCGGCGCCAATCATGAATAAGCTTGCCATCGCCGAGGCCATGATCGCGCATTACAACGCGCAGGATGCGGACGCTTATGTTGCACTGATGACCGATGATGCGGCGGAAGCCGGCTATCGCGGGGCGGTGTTGCGGGATGGGAAAGAGGGCGTGCGGTCTGGCCTGAAGGCGATGTTCGCCCAGTTCCCGGAAAACCGCGCCGAGATCATCACGGGTTACGAGCTTGGCCCGTTCGCTGTGCTGCACGAGAAGGTGTGGCGCACGAATGCGGGCGAGCCGTTCGAGGTGATGAGCGTCTACAGTTTCGACGGCGACAAGTGCAGCCGCGTGGAGTTCATCCGGTGAGCGATTTTTCCGATTTCAACTGGACCGCCGAGAACGCCGCCGAAGCGCAGCGCCTGATCGGCCTTTATCCGCCCGGTCGGCAGGCCAGCGCCATCATGCCGCTGTTGTGGTTGGCGCAATATCAGGTGCGGGACATGACGGGCGTGGCTTGGCTGCCGGTGCCGGTGATCGAGTTTGTCGCGAGCCAGATCGGCATGCCCTATATCCGCGCCTACGAGGTCGTCAGCTTCTACACCATGTACAATCTGAAGCCCGTCGGCCGCTTCCACGTGCAGGTGTGCGGCACCACGCCGTGCATGCTGCGCGGTTCGGACGACATCATGAAGGCCTGCAAGGACAAGGGAATGGCCAAGGGCGCCACCACGGCGGACGGCCTGTTCACCCTGACCGAAGTGGAATGCCTGGGCGCCTGCGCCAATGCGCCGATGGTGCAGATCAACGATCACAATTATGAAGATCTGACCTACGACAGCATGACCGTCATTCTGGACATGCTGGCACGCGGGGAGGAGCCCACGGTGGGCAGCCAGATCGGCCGCACCGCCTCGTGCCCCGAAGGTGGTCCGACG
This sequence comes from Sphingomonadales bacterium, assembly GCA_027485735.1. Lineage (GTDB taxonomy): Bacteria > Pseudomonadota > Alphaproteobacteria > Sphingomonadales > Sphingomonadaceae > Sandarakinorhabdus. The sequence continues at coordinate 4,986 of JAIXQM010000153.1, forward strand.
ACGTTGACGGAGGCGATTTGATGAAACCGCTGCAGATTGCCGCCATCCTTTTCATGTTTGGCGCCATCGTGCTGCTGATTTTCGGGATCGTGAATGACAAGCCGATGGTCACCACCGCCATGCCATTGCTGGTGGTGGGTATTGCCCTTGGCGCGGCGTCGCGCCGGCAAACGGGAAAGTGAACGGCCATGCTGGCTGACAAGGATCGCATCTTCACCAACCTCTATGGCTTCCAGCCGTGGAATCTTGAAGCGGCGCGCACGCGCGGCGATTGGGCCGATACCAAGGATCTGATGAGCGTTGGCTCGGATGCCCTGATCGACGCGGTGAAGGCCAGCGGCCTGCGCGGGCGCGGCGGCGCGGGGTTCCCGACCGGCATGAAGTGGAGCTTCATGCCCAAGACGCCGAACCCGGATCGGCCGAGCTATCTGGTCATCAACGCCGATGAATCCGAACCCGGCAGTTGCAAGGATCGCGAGATCATCCGCCATGATCCGCACAAGCTGATCGAAGGCGCGCTGATCGCCGGTTTTGCCATGCGCGCCCGCGCCGCCTTCATCTATATCCGCGGCGAATATATTGCCGAAGCCAAGGTGCTGATGACGGCGGTGCAGGAGGCCTATGCCGCCGGCCTGATCGGCAGGAACGCTTGCGGCACCGGTTATGATTTCGATGTCGTCGTCCACCGCGGCGGCGGGGCTTACATTTGCGGCGAAGAAACCGCGATGATCGAAAGCCTGGAAGGCAAGAAGGGCCAGCCGCGCCTGAAGCCGCCGTTCCCGGCCGGCGCCGGCCTCTATGGCAACCCGACCACGGTGAACAATGTCGAATCCATCGCCGTGGTGCCGACCATCCTGCGCCGTGGCCCGGAATGGTTCGCCGCCATCGGCCGGCCCAAGAATGAAGGCACCAAGCTGTTCCAGATCAGCGGCCATGTGAACCGGCCCTGCGTGGTGGAAGAAGCCATGGGCCTGCCGTTCCGTGAACTGATCGACACGCATTGCGGCGGCATCCGCGGCGGGTGGGACAATCTGCTGGCGGTTATCCCTGGTGGTTCTTCGGTGCCGCTGGTGCCGGCGCACCAGATCATGGAAGCGCCGATGGATTTCGACGGCTTGCGCGATCTGAAATCCGGCTTGGGCACCGCAGCGGTGATCGTGATGGACAAGTCCACCGACATCGTGCGGGCGATTGCGCGGCTGAGTTACTTCTACAAGCACGAAAGCTGCGGCCAGTGCACGCCGTGCCGCGAAGGCACCGGCTGGATGTGGCGGGTGATGGAACGGCTGGTGACGGGTGATGCCGAACCGCACGAGATCGACATGCTGCTGGAAGTGACCACGCAGGTGGAGGGCCACACCATCTGCGCGCTGGGTGATGCCGCGGCCTGGCCGATCCAGGGCCTGATCCGCCATTTCCGGCCGGAGATCGAAGCGCGGATTGCGAAGCGCAAGGGCTTCATCCAGGTGCCGAACATGGGGATCGCGGCGGAGTAGCAGCTATCATCCGCCAGGCCTCAGTCGCCAAGGGCGTACGCTGCCAGCCATTGTTACTTGCGACCAGTGGCAAGCCGTCTGTGCGGTGTTGACTCCTGCCGCCGGCCATCCGAACACTCCGCCGAGTGGATCAGGAGGCTCGCTTGATGCATCGCGTTACCATCGTGGCCGCAGCTTTGGCTGTCGCCTGCCTTGCTGTGCCAAGCGCCGCGCAATCGAAGAATTTTGCCGAGGATGCTGTGGCGCGGCGCCGGGCCGATGCGGAATCAGTGAACAAGATGATTGACTGCGCGGTTCGCAGCAGGGCGCAGGATCTGGCGACGTGGGTATTGGCGATTGACGGGCCGCCAGAATGGCCAAAGCCGGTTATGAAGGCGCTGCAAGCCTGTCTATCTGTCAACCAGCGCAGCTCCTTGATCCGTATGCAGGCCAGTGTTTCGCGCGGCCTGTTCGGCATGGGCTTCGTGCGCCATCCGGAGCGCCTGCCTGACGTCTTGGTGGTGCCGCCGCTGCCGGTGCCGCCCACCAGCGATTTTGCCATTGTGGCCAGTGTTTCTGCGTGCATCGTGACGGCGAACCCGGCTGCGGCGCGACGGTTTGCCGAGGCGATATCGGGATTGCCCGAAGAACGGGAGGCCTTTGCCGCGATCGAACCCATCGCTTCTGGCTGCATTGCGCCTTGGCCGAACCTGTCGATCAACGGGCCGTTGTTGCGGGCGGGGCTGGGCTTTGCCTTGTTCCGGGCGGTTGCAACCCAGTCGTTGCCCAAGCCCTGAACGCCTGCCCTTTCCACTGGCCTTTTCGCACCGTTTCCCCTAATCCGGATGGGCATCTGAAGTACGCCTGAAAGAGCCAAGAAAAGCCCAATGGTATCAACCACTACACCCCCCGCCGGCGAACCCGACATCCAGCCGATTTCCATCGTTACGGAAATGCGGACGAGTTTCCTTGATTATGCCATGTCGGTCATCGTTTCGCGGGCGTTGCCTGATGTGCGTGATGGCCTGAAACCGGTGCACCGGCGCATCCTGTGGGGCAGTTACGAAAACGGCTTCACGCACGGCAAGCCCTATCGCAAATCGGCCCGCATCGTCGGCGACGTGATGGGCAAATATCACCCGCACGGTGACAGCGCGATTTACGATGCGTTGGCGCGCATGGTGCAGGATTGGTCGATGCGACTGCCGCTGATCGACGGCCAGGGCAATTTCGGCTCGATGGATCCGGATGCCCCGGCGGCCATGCGCTATACCGAAGCGCGGCTGGCGAAATCGGCCGAAGCGCTGCTCGCCGATATCGAGAAGGACACGGTTGATTACGTCGCCAACTATGACGGTTCCGAACAGGAACCGACCGTGTTGCCGGCGCGCTTCCCCAACCTGCTGGTCAATGGTGCCGGCGGCATCGCCGTGGGCATGGCGACCAATATTCCGCCGCACAATCTGGGCGAAGTGATCGATGCGGTACGGGCCTGGCTGGCCGATCCGATGATCAGCGTTGAAGGCCTGATGCACCACCTGCCGGCCCCGGATTTCCCCACCGGCGGCATCATCCTGGGTTCGAGCCAGCTCAAACAGGCCTATGAAACCGGGCGCGGCAGCATCCGCATCCGTTCGCGCCACGTGGTGGAAGAAGGCCGCGGCGAGAAGCGCGCTATCGTGCTGACCGAAATTCCCTACCAGCAAGGCAAGAACGCGCTGGTGGAAAAGATCGCCGAAGCGGTGAAGGACAAGCGCATCGAGGGCGTGTCTGACCTGCGCGATGAATCCAATCGCGAAGGCGTGCGGATCGTGCTGGATCTGAAGCGCGATGCGACGCCGGACGTGGTGTTGAACCAGCTGTGGCGCAACACGCCGGCGCAGCAGAGTTTTGCCTTCAACATGCTGGCCATTCGTGGCGGACGCCCGGAACTGATGGGCGTGAAGGACATCATCCACGCCTTTGTGGAGTTCCGTGAGCAGGTCATCACCCGCCGTTCGAAGCACGAATTGATGAAGGCACGCGAACGGGCCCACCTGTTGATCGGCCTGGTGATTGCGGTCGCCAATCTGGACGAAGTCGTCCGCATCATCCGCGCCAGCGCCAGCCCGGCCGAAGCGCGCGAAACGCTGATGGCGCGCGATTGGGATGCGGGCGAGATTCGCCCCTATCTGGCGCTGGTCGAAGCCGGCACGGTGGACGTGGACGCACCGACCATCCGGCTTTCGGATCTGCAGGTGCGCGCCATCCTTGATCTTCGCCTCAACAAGCTCACCGCGCTGGGCCGCGATGAAATCGGCAGTGAATTGAAGGAACTGGCCGATGCCATTGCCGATCTGCTCGACATCCTGACCAGCCGTGTGCGCCTGCGTTCCGTGCTGAATGCCGAGCTGGACGATGTCGCCAATGAATTCCAGTCCAAGCGGCGCACCGAACTGGTGTTCAACGCCGAAGATATCGACGACGAGGATCTGATCGAGCGCGAGGACATGGTGGTGACCGTGACCCGCGACGGCTGGATCAAGCGCGTGGCGCTGGCCGAATATCGAGCGCAGGGCCGCGGCGGCAAGGGCCGCAATGCCATGGGCACCAAGGACGAGGACGCGGTGACGACGCTGTTTGTCACCTCCACCCACAATCCGGTGCTGTTCTTCTCCTCGGCCGGCAAGGTCTATCGCCTGAAGGTGTGGCGCCTGCCGGTGGGCAGCCCGCAGGCCAAGGG
>JAIXQM010000045.1 GCA_027485735.1 Sphingomonadales bacterium
AACAGAGGACAGGCAAGGGTGAAACGGTGCGGCAAGAGCGCACCGCGCGATGGGCAACCAAAGCGGCACGGCAAACCCCACCGGGAGCAAGACCGAATAGGGATGGCGCGCATGTTTCGGCATGCAGGGCAGGAACCGGCCCAGTCATCCGGGTTGGTTGCTGGAGGCGGCGGGTAACCGCCGTCCGAGAGGAATGGTCGCCCAGGGGCTTTACGGCCCTGGACAGAACCCGGCTTACAGGCGGCGTGATCGCATCGCAGCCTGGCCAGGGCGCAACGCACAGCGTTGCGCCCGGACTCGGGCAAGATCGGCCGGGCTGGCTGTCGGCCTTCAGCCGGCAGAACAGCTTCGACGGCGTGGCTCCGCCACGCACTTTCTTCTTCCTTTTTTGGCAAACCCTGCGGACACGGCGGCTCTGCCGCCGGCCGCGGCGCATCACCCGCTCCTGAGCAACGCCACCCCCGCATCCCGCTCGAACAAATAGAGCAGCACCCGCGCCGCCTGCCCCCGCGCGCCATCCAGACCGCCATCGCGATCCAGCAGCAGCCGCGCATCATCGCGCGCCATGGTGACGAACTTCTGCACCCGTTCGGGATCGGCAAAGCGAAACGCCTCTTCGCCCGATTGCCTCGTGCCCAGAATCTCCCCGGCGCCGCGCAGCTTCAGATCCTCCTCGGCAATCCGAAACCCGTCGTTGGTCTCGCGCATCAGCTTCAGCCGGCTGCGGGCGGTTTCCGAAAGCTCCTCGCCGCGCAGGAGCATGCAGACACTGTGGCCGCTCCCCCGTCCGACCCGGCCGCGCAACTGGTGCAACTGCGCCAGCCCGAACCGCTCCGCCGCCTCGATGATCATCAGCGTGGCGTTGGGCACGTCCACCCCCACCTCGATCACGGTTGTCGCCACCAGTACGGCCAGCCGTCCGGCGGCGAAATCAGCCATCACCGCATCCTTGTCCGGCCCCTTCATCTTGCCGTGGACCAGGCCCACTCTGCCCTCGCCCAGCCGGCCCTTCAGGAAGGCGGCGCGCGTGGTGGCGGCGGCTTCGTCCGCATCCTCGGTGCCATCCACCAACGGGCACACCCAATAGGCCTGCCCACCCGCTTCGACATGGCGGGCCAGGCCGGCCGCCACATCCTCGAACCGCGCCGTCACCCGCGTTTCGATGGGCTGGCGGCCGGGCGGGCGTTCGTCGATCTGGCTCTGGTCCATTTCGCCAAAGCGCGTGAGCGCCAGGCTGCGCGGGATGGGCGTTGCGGTCATCGCCAGCACGTGCGGCGGCACCCGGCCTTTGTTGGCCAGCATCAGCCGCTGGGCAACGCCAAAGCGATGCTGTTCATCCACCACCACCAGGCCCAGATCATCATAGGCGACCGCTTCCTGGAAGATGGCGTGGGTCCCAACCAGGATATCAATCCGGCCCGCTGCCAGATCAGCGAGCAACGCCTCGCGTGCCTTGCCCTTGTCGCGGCCGGTGAGCAGTTCGATCCGCACCGGCAGACCGGCGGCGACCTTGGTGAGTGTCGCATGATGCTGACGGGCGAGGATTTCGGTGGGCGCCAGCAAGGCCGCCTGCGTTCCCGCTTCCACCGCGGTGAGCATGGCGATCAGGCCGACCATCGTCTTGCCCGAACCCACGTCGCCTTGCAGCAGCCGCAGCATCGGTTGAGCCTGCGCCATGTCGCCAGTGATTTCACCGATGACGCGGTTCTGCGCATTGGTCAGTTGCCACGGCAGGCTGGCGATCAACGGCTGCACCAGCCGGCCATTGCCCGCCAATGCCCGCCCGCGCCGCGCCCGCGTATCGGCCCGCACCAGCAGCAGTGCCAACTGATTGGCCAGCAATTCGTCGTAGGCCAGCCGGTCGCGCCCCCCTTCCATGCGGTGCCCGGCGTGGAGCGATTCGGTGAACGATGCCCAACCGTAGCGTTCGATGACACTCGGCTCGATCCACTCCGCCAAAGCCGGAACGCGCGTCAGCGCCTCGCCCACCAACTGCCCCATGCGGCGGTTGGTGACGCCTTCGGTCAGCGGATAGACCGGCTCGCGCAAGCCCGGCGGTGCAGCGCTGTCCATCGCCAGCACTTCCGGATGGGCGATCTGCAGTTTCTGACCGTACCGATCCAGCTTGCCGATCACCCGCTTTTCGACGCCGATCGGCAGCTTGGTCTGTGCCCAATTGGCGGTCTGGCCAAAGAAGGTGAGATCAACCCACTGGCCGCCGCGATCGACCGCCGCCACGCGCAACGGGCTGCGCGGGCCGCCGCGCTCGTGGCGGGCCGGCGTCAGCGGCACCACCACCGGCCGGCCAACAAGGCTTTCGTCCAGCGTGTCCACCGCCAGCCGGTCGATCACCATCGTCGGCAGATGGAACGCCAGGTCGAGCGCCCGCGTGATCTTCAGTCGCGCCAATTGCCGCACCTGCGCCGAACCGACGCCCTTCAGCGCGGCCACTTCGGCGAACAGGGGGTTGAGGATGGCAGGGCGCATGATATGGCACCGTTGATAGCACCG
>JAIXQM010000039.1 GCA_027485735.1 Sphingomonadales bacterium
GCCGAAGGCGCTGCTACCGCGCCCGTACTGGTGGAAGCTGCCCGCGCCGCCGGTATCGAGATGCCGATTTCCGAGGCTGTCGCCGCCCTGCTGGCCGGCGCGTCGGTGCGCGAAACCATCAGCGCTTTGCTGGCGCGGCCATTGAAAGCCGAATAGCGCGCTCTCAAAAATCGACCGCGATGCCGCCCTTTTCCCAGTCGCCATAGCGCACCGGATCAGGGCCCTTGCGGCCGCCGACTTCCTTATCGGTTGGCGGCGGTGGCGGCGCTTCCGGCTGCTTGTCGCGCGGATCGGGGGTCTGGGGCTTGTCCTTGTCCATAAATCAGTGTTGCCACCGCCGCCCGCCTGTTAGCAATGGGGTGAAGCGAAGCAGGGGGCGTAACATGTTCGACAACAAGGTGATTGCCATAACCGGCGCCGGCAGCGGCATCGGGCGGGCGTTGGCGCTGAACCTGGCCGGGCGCGGCGCGGTGCTGGCGCTGGCCGACAAGGATGCGGACGGCTTGGCGGAGACCAAGCGGCTGCTCGGCAATCGGCCGGCAAGCATCACGGCGCTGGATGTGACCGACACGGCTGCGCTCAACGCCTGGGTTGCGGGCGCGGTGACGGATTTCGGCAAGCTGGATGGCATCATCAACAATGCCGGGCTCAGCGTGGTGGCGCCCTTTGCCGACTGCCCGGAAGCGGATTTCGACCGGGTGATGAACGTCAACTTCAATGCCGTGGTCGCCGGCTGCCGCGCCGCGCTGCCGCATGTGAGGGGTGCAGCCGCCAAGGATGGCATCGGTTGGATCGTCAATATTTCCAGCGTGTTCGGTATGATGGGCTACCCCACCCAAAGCGCCTACAACGCCAGCAAATATGCGGTGCGCGGGTTGACCGAGGCGATGGCGCTGGAACTGGCGGTGACCGATCCCAACGTGAGCGTCATCCGCGTCCACCCCGGCGGCATCAAGACCAACGTGGCGAAGAACAGCAAGCAGATCGCGCTGTTGCCGGGGCAGGACCCCAACACCGATTTCGCCGCCGAGTTCGAGAAGAACGCCCCCACCACGCCCGAACAGGCGGCCGAAACCATCATCACCGGCATGGCAAAACGCAGCACCCGCGTGCTGATTGGGCCGGATGCGCGTTTCATCGATTGGATGGTGCGCCTGTTCCCCGTTTCCTATTTCAAGGTGATCGGCAGTTTCCTTGGAAGACGGAAATAGGTGGGAAAGCGCCCCCATTTGCGGCAAGGGGCGGGCGATGAACCAACCCCGCAAACCCGAACGCAAGCCGGAACGCTCTGGCCGCCCGACAACCAATCGCGATGATACCGGCGTTGCCGCCCGCCGCGCTGCGCTGAAAATCATACAGGCGGTGCTCGATCGCGGTGCGCCCTTCGATGCCGCCACCAGCCATGCCGATGATCTGCCGCTGCCGCAGGATCGCGGGCTGGCCCGGTTGCTGGCCTTGACCGTACTGCGCTGGCTGCCGGAACTGGACGCGCTGATCGACAGCGCGACGCCGCGGCCGCTCCCCATTGATGCCCGCGCCCGCCACGCCCTGCGAGTCGCCCTGGCCGGCTGGTTGAAGCTGGAAACGCCGCCGCACGCCGTGGTGGCCACAGCGCTGCCGCTGGTGGAAGGCGGGCCACGCCGGCTGGTGCATGGCGTGCTCGGCAGCCTGATCCGCCGCCCGGCCACCCTGCCGGCAGCGCCGCGCCTGCCCAGCCCGTTCGATATATTCTGGGCGCGCGATTGGGGCGTGGCCGTGGCCGAAGCCGCCAGCGCCGCCCTGGCCGAAGAGCCGGCGACCGATCTGACGCTCAAAGACCCTTCGCAAACTGATCATTGGGCGTTGGCGCTGGAAGGCATCAGCCTTGCCCCCGGCCATGTTCGCACGGCGAAGAAGGGCAGCATCACCGAATGGCCCGGCTTTACCGAAGGCTCCTGGTGGGTGCAGGATCTCGCCGCCAGCCTGCCCGCCCGCCTGCTGCCGGCCAAGGCCGGCGATCGCGTGCTCGATCTGTGTGCGGCGCCAGGCGGCAAGACTCTGCAACTGGCGGCGCGCGGCTGCCATGTGACGGCGCTCGACGTGTCGGATCACCGGCTGGAGCGGGTGCGCGAGAATCTGGCGCGCACTGGGCTGACGGCCGAACTGGTCGCCGTCGATGCCCTGCGCTGGGAACCCGAGGCGTTGTTCGATCATATCCTGATCGATGCACCCTGTTCGGCCACCGGCATCTTCCGCCGCCACCCGGATGTGCTGCACCTGAAGGGCAATACCGATCTGGCGCCCGTCACCCTGCTGCAGGCCGCCCTGCTCCGCCGCGCCGCGGCCTGGCTGAAACCCGGCGGCCGGCTGATCTATGCCACCTGCAGCCTGTTCCCCCAGGAAGGCGAGCGCATCGCCGAGCGCGTGATTGCCGGCCTGCCGCGCGAGATGATCGAGGCCAGCGAACTGCCCGCCGGCCTCAAACCCGCCGCCGATGGCTGGGTGCGCACCCTGCCGGGCCAGGTGGAAGGCGGCATCGATGGCTTCTTCATCGCGCGCTTCCGGAAACTGCCAGACTGAATGCCCGCGCCTGAACGCGAAAGGGGCGCTGCCGGGTCATCCCCGGCAGCGCCCCTCACATCTCGTTCCGAAGTGCTTACTTCAGATATTGGGCGATGAACTTGTTCATTTCGAACATCGTGCATTCGTCCTTGCCGAAGACCAGCTTCAGCTTGGCATCGGCCACGATCACGCGCTTGTCGGTCGGCTTCTGCAGATTGTTGGCGCGGATATAGTCCCACACCTTGGCAACAACCTGGCCGCGCGGCAGCGGGCTGGCGCCCACAATGGCGGCGAGCGGGCCTTGCGGCGTCAGCGGCTTCATCAGCGCCGAGGTATTGCGTCCGCTCTTGGCTTCAATGGCCATAAATTCCCCTTCTCGTGAAACACGCCCCTCGGAGGGCACTTGGTATCAGTTTTCCCCTGATGAACGGCTTAAAGCGGGCTTGTCCCCCACGGTGCAAGCGGAATTTTGTCATCGCAGCGCAATAAGGCGCGAAAAGACGCCAAAACGTGGCTTTCGTGCCACTTTGGACCAGACAAAAACCGCCAATCAGAAGCGCCGTGTGAAGCGCAGCTGCCACCAGCGCGGCGGATTCAGCGTGGGCAAGCCAACCACGGCACCGTCGGTGAGCGTCTGGTCGAGGCAATTCTCGCACTCCAGGCTCATCAGCCAGCCGCCATCGGGGATCTCCAATTGCAGGGCGGCGGCCACCTGCCAGCCGCCGGGCGAGATTCCATCGGTCAGACCCAGTGCCGGCCCCACCGCCATGGCACTGCGCCAGCGCGCGGCCACACGCGGTACCAGCACGGAACCGGTGCCCACCAGCGGCTGCCGCCACGCCGCCGACAGGCTGGCCGTGGTATCGGGCGCATAGAGCGGACGATTGGGCCCGCCCGCCGGCACCGCTCCGGTCCAGCGCGCCTGTTGCCAGCCAAGAGTCGCCGACAGTTCCAAATGAACCAGAGGACGCGCGCTCACCACCACATCAACCCCGTGATTGCGCATGTCGCGCCGTTGAGTCGCCGCCACTGCCATCGCCAGCGGATCAATGCCGAGCAGCGGCGAGACCAGCCCTCGTGTGCGCGCCACAAAGCCGCCGGCGTCCATGCGCGCGCGGCCATCCCACAGATTGGCCTTCACCCCGGCCTCGTGGTGCCAGCCGGTTTCATCCGGCATCAGCACCAGTTCGGCCGTACTGCGAGCCAGCAGGTTCCAGCCCGGCAGCCGGGCGCTGCGGGCACTGCGCGCAAACAGCCGCAAATGGGGTGAAGGCGCCCACGACAGCGCAAGTTCAGGGGTGAAGAGCAAGCGTTCCTGCCGGGCCGGGCCAGCCGGCGCAAGGCAGGGCATGGCATTGGGCGCACAGCCGGTGCGGCGTTCGCTCACGGCCAGCGTCAGCGTCTGGCGGTCGACCCGCACCCCGGCTTCCAGCGCCAGGCCATGGCCGGCTTCCAGCCGCAACTGGCCAAAGCCATGAACGCTGTCACGATCCTGGCGCAGTTGGCGATCGGCGAGCACCGCGCCGGCCAGCGTATCGATGGCATCACGGCGTGTCTGCGCCGCATTGAAACCGGCCCCGGCACGCATGGTCAGCGCGCCCACCTGCGCCTGGCCAATCAGATCAAGCCCCTGATTTTCCTCAACGCTTCGGGCAATCAGGCCATAGCCGGCGGCAACTGGATTGGCCAGGCGACTGGATTGGCCCAGATCAAGGCCAAGCTGCCCGGTCTGCCGCGCCAGCGTGCCGATCAGTTCCAGCCGCAGCGCCTCACGCTGATGCACCAGCCGCAGATCATGCAGCGCCACATCAGCGCGCTGGCCCGGCGTCTGCGCGGCGAGATCGGCCGACCCGGTGCTGGCAAAGCGGCCATCGCATGTTGCCGGCACATTGGGATCGCAGACAAAGGCCGGCAGATTGCCCGCCTTGCTGCGCGCATAAAGGCTGGTCAGCGCCAAGCTGAGCGCGGGGGCCAAATCGATGTCGAGCGTGCCCGCCAGCCCGGCACGCAAGCTGCGATTGAGCCGTTCGCCGGCGGTCGTGTTGCGCAGCCAGCCCAGATCATGCTGCACATGCGTACCCAACCCGAGCCGCATGCCGTTGCTCACCGGCACATCGATCCGCGCCAGCGCGCGGCGGCTACCGAACGCGCCGGCGGCAAACTCGCCCAACCCGGCCAGCCGGTCACCGGGCCGGCGCAGGGACAGACTGAGTGCACCGGCCGCGCCGCCCAGCCCGCCGGCGGGTGCCACCAGCAGCAGATCATGATCGAACAGGCCGGCGAGCAGCAGCGGCGCGCCGGGCTGGGCCACCGGGCCGAACGGCACATCGGGCTGGCTGCGGCCGTGGCGCACGATCAGCGCGGCCGTGCCATTGCCGGGAGCAGGGGTGAGAATCAGGCCCGGAACCCCCGCCAGCGCTTTGCCCAACGTGTCCGGTCCGGCGGCATCCCGCTGGGCGGGGCCAGCCCACCACAAGGCGGCGGGCGCATCGGAGGCGGCAAGGCCCAGCCAACGGCCTTCCAGGTGCGGTTGGGTAACAGAATTGGAAAGCTGATCAGCGGCCAGCGCCGGGGCGGCAAGCAGGCCGGCCAGCAGAAGCGCGCGGCACATCGCGGCGACGCTGATCAGCGCGGGCCGTCGCGTCCTGTCGGCTGGCCACCCAGCGGGCCGCCGGCGGCACCGACCTGGCCCACGTTGCCAAACAACTCCTGGAAGAAGCTTTCCGACTTGCCGAGCGTTGCGGTCTTGTCGTCTTCGGGGTTGATGCGGGCGATCTTTTCCATGCCGCGGCGCTGCACGGTCGACACATTGCCCTGTTCATCGAAGCTGACGATCAGGATCTGCTGCTGCAGGGTCTTCGGCGCGACAAACGCATATTGGCCGGTGAGGCGGCTGACATAATACCAGCTGCCAGTATCGAACTGGGCCGCGAACGTTGGCCGGCCCAGGGTGCGTGAAACCGATTCGCGATTGTCCACACCCGGCAGGATCGAGGTGAACAGGGTTTCATCGATCAGATAGCCCTGCTGCGCCTTGATGCGCGAGCAGCCACTGGTGGCCAGGGCGGCACCGATCAACACTATGGTGGCAAATCCGGTCTTCATCTCACACTCCAGCGCCGCCCCCGCTGCGACATCCCTGTTCGGCAAGTTCATTATGCCAGCCGAGGCGATTATGCTAGCGCGTCCTCGCATGGGTCTGATTGATCGCCTGAAACGCCTTGTTGGCGGCGCATCGCCGTCGCCGGTGGCACCGCTTTATGCCGCCGTGGTGAACGAAGCGCGGCAGCCGCACTATTATGTGGAAGGGGCCGTGCCGGATACACTGGATGGCCGCTTCGACATGGTGGTGCTGGTGCTGTCCTTGTTGCTGCTGCGACTGGAAGAGGTCGCCGGCGGTGATGCCCACCACCCGGCGGCGCAGCTTTCGGCCGATCTGGCCGATCATTTCCTCACCGACATGGAGGGCAATCTGCGCCAGGACGGCATTGGTGATCAGGTGATCCCCAAGCACATGGGCCGCATGATGGCCGCGCTGGGCGGCCGCATCGGCGCCTATCGCGACGCGCGCGGCGATGCCGCCGCCATGGGCCAGGCCCTGCGCCGCAATCTCTATCGCGGCGAACCGGTGACCGATGCCGCGGTCGCCTTCGTGGCAGCGGCTGCGCTGGGCCTGTGGATCCGCCTTACTGACACCCCCTATGACCGGCTGGCCGCCGGCGATCTGGAGCCGACCCCGTGAGCAGCGCCGCCCCTGAATTCAGCCACGTCGTGCGCGCCCACGAAATCGGCAGCCCCAAGCAGCATATGCTCGAAGCCGATGCCGGCCAACGCACCGCGCTGGCCGGCCGCTTCACCCTGCTCAGCCTCGATCGGTTGACGGCGTCGCTGGAGGTGAAGCGCGACACCAACGGCATCCGCATCACCGGCGAAGTGCACGGTGCCGGCACCCAGCCCTGCGTGGCCAGCGCCGAGCCGGTGCCATTCCTGGTGACAGAGCGCATCGCGCTGCTGCTGACGCAAGCAACGCCCGAGGGCGGCGAGATCGAACTGTCCAGCGCCGATCTCGACGTTGAACAGCTGGAGGGCGATATCGTCGATCTTGGCGAGATCGCCGCCCAGGCCTTTGCGCTCGGCCTTGATCCCTATCCGCGCTCGGCCGTAAGCGTGGCCGGCGTGATCAGCGAAGATGAAGCGGTTGCCCTGCGCAGCCCGTTTGCGGTGCTGAAGAAGAGCTGAACCTCAGAACGGCACGTCGTCGTCGAGATCGTCGTCAAACGCGCCCGGCCGCTTGCCGCCGCCGGCCGGTGCACCGCCAAAGCCGCCACCCGCAGGCGCGCCGCCGCCATAGCCACCACCACCACCGCCGCCGCCGCCGAAATCATCGGCACCGCGGCCACCACCGCCACCAGCCATCCCGCCGCCGCCGCCTTCACGGCCGCCGATCAGAGTCAGCTCACCCTTGAAAGGCCCGATAACGATTTCAGTGGTGTACCGGTCAGCGCCGTTCTGATCCTGCCATTTGCGCGTGGCGATCGCGCCTTCGACATAGACTTCGCTGCCCTTGCGCAGATATTGCGTGGCAACCCGGCCGATATTCTCGTTGCGAATGACGATGTTGTGCCACTCGGTCTTTTCCTTGCGCTCGCCGGTGGCCTTGTCGCGCCAGTTTTCCGACGTGGCCATGGTGAACTGCACCACGGTGCCACCATTGGCGAAGGTTTTCGATTCCGGATCCTTGCCCAGCCGTCCGACCAGGATCACCTTGTTCACGCCCGCCATCATCATCTCCCTATCTTGGCCTGAACCCTAGCGCCGGGGCACAGGCGAAGCAATGTGGTGGCGGCTTGTCCACTTGCCTTTGCTGTGGATTTCACGCCAAACATCACCGCGTTCACAGGCACAGTTCAAAGACACCGGGGGGCTTGATGTCTGACCAGATCGAAGCGGCAGGCGCCTTGGTCACGGCGGGCTTGGCTGCCAATGCCCTGGATCGGCCTGCGGGCGACGGCGGGCAGAGCGGCGCCTGCGCCAACTGTGGCACCGCGCTGTCTGGCCCGTTCTGCAGCAAGTGCGGCCAACGCGCCCATCTGCACCGCAGCATCGGCGATGTGTTCCACGAATTCCTGCA
>JAIXQM010000221.1 GCA_027485735.1 Sphingomonadales bacterium
CCACTGCCGCGTTTGCCGGTTCAGCCATGGTGGGTTTGTCCAGACGGCCCGCAAAACGACGCGCAAGTTCCTATGCAGGTCGGATCGACTGCCAGCAGCGGCGATGAAACTGTTCAGTTGCCCGCCATCCCCGCGCCTTGCCCCACGGGTGGGACACCCAAGATGGCGATCATCGATGTCGTGATGCTGCGAACCGAAGATACGGTTTCGCGTTCTTTCGGATCGAACTTGCTGCAAAATCTGACGGGGTATTTCGGGATGTCGGCAAGCCTGAGCGGCTCGACGGCATCTCAAACAAGCTTCGTTGGTTCTGGCCCCACAAGCACAAATCTGTCGCTTGGCGGGTCATTGGGTGCAGGTACGGCGCTCGCCTATTCGCTCAACATCGCCAACGCGACGCAGAACCGCAACGAGGTGCTTGCTCGGCCAACCCTGCTCGCCATCGACCGACTGCCTTCGACGTTTTTCTCCGGTGCAAATATCTCGATTTTGGTCGGTGGATCGCCTGGGTCAGTTGCTTCCTTGGTCGATAAACAGGTCGGCGTAAGCTTCTCCGTCACGCCGACGTTCATTGACGATGATCATGTGCTTTTGACGGTCAGGGCTGCGCGTTCCTTCGTAACAGCGCCAGCCACTGGCACAGCCGGCGTCGCGCTGTCTCAATCCCGTCTGACGACATCAGCAAATCTTCTGGTCAGCCCTGGCCAGACCGTGATCTTGAGTGGATTGGCGGAGCGTGAGCGGGTGCGTGGCAATTCGGGCGTTCCGGTATTGCGCGATATACCCGGTGTGCAGCTCTTTTTCACCAACGACCGGAAAGAGGATTATTTCCGCACGGTCATGGTGATGCTGACGATGCGCAAGCCCGTGGTGTCCGCTGAAGACGTCGCAGGCGTTGCAGCAGAGCAGCTTGCCCGGAAAACCACCGGCGTCCCGCAAATCAAGAAATACGGATTTTACTGGCGCGTTGACGAGTACGCCAATGTTCTATCGCGCTCGGCACCGAATATGGATGCGGCAATTGACGCACTTTTTAACAATAAGCTCTACCAAACCTTTAAAAGTCGCGATCTGAACGATACGGATTGGGCAGCCCAGAGCCGGATAAAAGTGTTGGTGCGAGATTTCAAAGATTTCATCATTCATTGATGCGCGGATGGATTTCTGTCAGAGCGCTTTTTGCCCCGGCCAGCCGCAGCATTATTGATGTGCATGCACAATCCATTCCGCCATTGCGATTGTATATCGCGACGTCGTGTGGGTTTTTGCTGGTGACGAAACTGACCGGACGCGCGCTCCTCACAGCGTCGTAACGCTGTGGCGCACGCTCCCGGGAAGGAGTTATTTGAATGAAGCGCGTTTCCTATCGTACGATCGCCATTCTGGCGACGGCTCTGGTCATCCCTTTGCTGGCGGTTCAGCTCGGCGTCCACACGCAGTTTGCCAGCGCAACGGGTATGAACCCGCACCATGCCTGGCTCGCGCTGAACATCCTGGCTTGGGCGGCTGGAGGGGTGCTCGCGGCGCGGCTCGTCCAGGTGTTGGGTTGGAACCAGGTCGGGCGGACGACGGGCAAGCATGCACCACAGCTGCTGGTCCAGATCACCAATGGGCTGATCTATGTCTCGGCCGGGGTCGGCATGGCGGGAACGCTGTTCGAGATACCGATGACCGGCGCGATCGCCACCTCCAGCGTCATCGGCCTCGTTGCCGGCTTCGCGCTCAAAAGCCTGATCTCCGACACCTTTTCCGGCATCGCCCTCAATCTCGACCAGGGCTTTGCGATCAACGATTTCATCATGCTCGTCGGCAGGCCGGGCACCACCACCATTTCGGGCCGCGTAGTCCAGATCAACTGGCGCAGCACCTATCTGAAGACGCCCGAGAACGCGATGCTGATCATCCCCAACAGCGTCGTCAGCGAAGCAATCGTGATGAACTTGTCCAAGCCCGAGCCGGCCACCGAGTTCGAGCTTGCCGTGACACTGGATTTCGAGGTGTCGGGCGAGCGGGCGGTCCGTGTCCTCAACGCCGCGGGCCAAGCCGCCGCGCGTGAGCACAAGGAGATCTGGGACTGCAAGGCGCGGATCAGTGAACTGAACACCACCGGCATCACCTACAAGATGCAATATATGCTCGACCCATTCAATCTGAGCCCGGCACAGGCGAAGCATATTATCCTGGGCCATGTTGAGCGTCAGATGAAGCTGACCGGCCTGACGCTCGCTCATCCCAAGCTCGACAATTGGAGCCGCGAGACACCCGAGCTGAATCACAATCTCGGCGACATCCTGAACCGCATCTGGCTGCTCAAGAAGATCCAGTTGTTCAAGCCGTTCGCCGAGGGCGAGCTGGCCGGTCTCGCCGAGCGGATGACGATGCGGCAGTTCGCGCCGGGCACCCAGATCATTACCGCCGGCGACCCCGGCCAGTCCATGTTCCTGCTCAGCGAGGGGCTGACCTCGGTGCTGGTCAAGGGCGAAGATGGCGAAGTCGATGTGGCGACCCTTCGGCCCGGCGACTTCTTCGGCGAGATGTCGCTCCTCACCGGGGATCCGCGCAGCGCGACGATCATGGCGCTCAGCGATACGGTGGCGTTCGAAATCGACAAGGAAGATCTGATACCGCTGCTCGATGCGAACCCGGATGCGGCGGAGCTTCTTGCAGTCGCAGTCGCGGACCGGCGGGTCGCAAGCGCGGTGGGCTCCAGAAAGCGCGAAGTCGTCGCTGCCGAGCGGGCCTCGCTGGCGGGCAAGATCCTCAAAAGCATGCTGCGCTTCTTCGGCCGCAGCGACGAGACGCCGGAGCTGGCACGCCCCTGAAGTCAATCGGAAACGTGCTGGCGGCGGCACTGCTGTGCTTGCCTGTGGGATCCCGCTTTGCGCGCCGATCCACACCTCGTCATGTGCCTTGGGCAGATCATCCAGTAGCGCTGCAGCGCCGGTGTAATCGCTGACCTGGCCAGCGGTCATGAAAAAGCTGAGCGGGCGACCGTCGGCACCCGTGACAGCGTGGAGCTTCGTATTCATGCCGCCTTTTGTGCGACCGCTGAGCCGCCCGAGATCCCCTTTTTACCCGCAGGCTCGATCTCGTATGGTGTGCGTTCAGGCAAGTCGCGTCGATCATGATCGTCTTGGGCGTGGTGGTCGCAGCGGCCAGTCTTGCCATCATGGGGAGGAAAACGCCTCTTTCCCTCCACCGCTTCCATCGGTTTTAGAGCGCCCTGTGTGCACCATACTCCCGCGTTGCATCGTACCAGCGCAGCCCGTTGCGGTTCACGAGAACGATGCCGCTCAACACCAGCCGATCATCAACCCGTGGCTTGCCGTGGCTGTTGGGGACGTACGGCTCAAGCCGCGCCATCTGCTCGTCCGTCAGTCAAAAAAACCCTTCATCCGCAGTCCCCTTGCAGAGCCTGAATAAGATCGCGACGTTCAGATCAATGGGTTCTGACCCTAGAGACAGGTTGCTCCACTCGCTTGTGCCCAAACAGGTTCAACCTGCGGGGTCCTTTGGCGCCAGGTTGGTCGAAAGATAGTCGACAATCTTGCTATACTCAGCGTCGGTGAGGACTGCGCCATGTCCGATCATGACGCTGACAACCTCTGCCCACTGCTCCGGCGATCTCGGTTGGGCGACAATGACGTCCACGCCATGGCACCGGGTACATGCGCTCAGCACCTGTTGCTTGCCGGCGGCTTCAGGCAGACCGATTACGTGCGAAACTGCAACCGCAGAAAATACTCCGCTGAAAACACAAAAGCCGAAAATCAAACCAGGCCCAAAGCGAGACATCACCACTCCGAAATCGATTGTTGCAGGCCGCGCAGCTCGTCGGTCTGTTTTTTGCTACCGGTACGCGTGTTTCGCCTGTCAATCAGGTGCTGTCGCTGCGGCGCCCCTCGGATTATTGGCGGTCGCGGCCATTGTTGACGGCTCGATCCGAAGCAACATGCCGTCCGTGTCATTCGGACCCCGCAGGCGGCCTTCGGTCAGGACATAAATATTGCCTTCTGGCCCTTGCCTAATGTCGCGGAAGCGCACGCCGAGTTCATCCAGCATGGTATCGCCCTGCCGGATGAAATCGCCGCGGATGACCATCTGGGCGATCTTCCTGGTATTGGCGCCGGCCACGATCAGGCTGCCCTGCAGGCGGGGAAACTTGTTCCCGGTGTAAAAGAACATGTTTTCCGGATTGAAATTGGGATTCCAGAAATAGATCGGATCATCCATGCCGTCGCGGTGGAAGGGCTGGTCGGATACCAGGTTGCCGGAATAGTGGCGGCCCAGCGACACCAGCGGCCAGCCATAATTGTGCCCGGGCAATATCTTGTTGATTTCATCGCCGCCGGCCGGGCCGAACTCGCTGGCCCACATCACGCCGGTCTTGGGGTCCCAGGCCATGCCATAGACGTTGCGGTGGCCATAGCTGTAGATTTCCGGCAGCGCGCCCGCTGTTTTGACGAACGGGTTGTCGGGCGGCACCGAACCATCGTCACGAACCCGCAGAATCTTGCCGATGTGGCTGTTCAGGGCCTGCGCCTGCGGGCGTGCGCTTGATTGGTCGCTGGCTGTCGTGCCATCGCGGTCACCCACGCTGATGTACAGCATCCCATCCGGACCAAAGACCATGCGGCCACCATAGGTGCCGAGCGGGCTTTCCCACGCCTCTGCCACCAAAATGTCCTGCACCGCGGTCAGTCGGCCATTTTCGAAGCGGGCGCGGGCCACCGCCAGTGTCGTGGCCAGCCGGGGCTTCACCTCCTTGGTGTAAGAGACATACAGCAGATTGTTGCGGGCGAAATCGGGATGCAGCACGATATCGTGCAGGCCGCCGATGCCGACATTGTTGAGCGCCGGCAGGCCCTCAACGGGTTTCGGATCAAGCACGCCTTCGCGCACCACGCGCAGCCGCCCGCCACGCTCGGTGATCAGCATGGTGCGCCCATCGGGCAGGAACACCAGCCCATCGGGATGCGACAGGCCTTCCGCCAGCTTGACGACGCGCATCGACATGCCGCCCTGGCTCTTTAGCACGACGGGCTTGTCCACCGCCGCGCCGGACAGCGCATCGGGTGGATAGTTGCGCAGGATCTGGGCCGGCGTGAGCGGCGCCGTGACGCCCGGCGTGTCGACCGGTTGTGCGGGCGCAGCAACGGGCAGGGCCGCCATCAGCGCCGCCATCAGCCAGGGTTTTGTCCGAAAACGCATGCTTCCTCCAGAACGGCAAACAACCATATCCGCCTCAATTCAAACTCAGGGCCACCAGTTCGGCCGGATGATCAACGCCGCCAACCCCGACCACGATATATTGCTTGCCCTTGTGCATGTAGGTGATCGGCGGCGACGTCGTGCCGGCACCAAGATCGGCCTGCCACGCCACCTTCCCGGTCTTCTTGTCATAGGCGCGGAACATGTTGCCGCCGCTCAATTTGGGAATGCTGAGGCCCACCTTGTCGCCTTCACCGACGAACAGGAAGGATTTGGTGAGCAGCGGCGCCGCGCGGCCGGCTTGGCCAAGCGGCGGCAGATTCAGATCCTTCAGCAACGGATGGTCACGCGGGCCTTCGCCATTGGGCACCATCCACAGATGATCACCGCTGTTCATGTCGATCGCGGTGATCCGGCCATAGGGCGGCTTGACCATGGGCAGGCCCTGCGGTCCTTCCATGTACAGGCTTGATTCCGGCGGTCGCTTGTAATTGTCCCGGCCGATCCACGGCACGCTGACCGACGGGACATAGATCACCCCGGTTTCCGGATCGAGCGCGGCACCGGTCCAGTTGGCGCCGCCCACCCAGCCGGGCATGTACAGCGTGCCCAGCTTGCCATCGGGCCCGCCAGCCGCCGATGGCGGTGTGTACATGGGGCCATGCTGATAGCGGCTGAGGATCTGCACTGCTTCGGCCCGCAGCGCCGGTGTGTAGTCGATCAACTGATCTTCATCCATGCCCTGCCGGTCGAATGGTTTGGGCTTGGCCGGAATCGGCTGTGTCGGCGACGATTTTTCGCCCGGCATGGTCGATACCGCGACAGGCGTTTCGACGATGGGGAACAGCGGCTCGCCGGTCGCCCGGTCAAAGGCGAAGACATAGGCCATCTTGGTGACCTGAATGGCGGCCTTGCGCAGGCGGCCATTCACCTTGATGTCGGCCAGCATCGGCGGGGAGGGCAGATCATAATCCCACAGATCATGATGCACCAACTGGTAATGCCACACCTTCCTGCCGGTGCGGGCATCCACGGCAACCAGCGAATCCGAGTAGAGATTGTTGCCGGGCCGCGTCACGCCGTAATAGTCGCTCGGCGGCGCGCTGAGCGGCAGATAGACGAGGCCGAGTTTTTCATCCGCGCTGAACGCCGACCAGACCTTGGTCTTGCCGCCCACCCGCCAGGAATCATTTTCCCAGGTCTCCACGCCCGGTTCGCCCTCGCGCGGCACGGTGTGGAAGGTCCACAGCAACTTGCCGGTGCGCACATCGAAGCCGCGCACATTGCCGGTGAGCGAGGCCTTGTTGATGTCGGCAACGCCGGTGGCGATCGGCTGGCCGCCAATCACGATCACATCCCGCACCACAATCGGCGCCGGTGCCGTCCACGAAAATATCGTCTTGGGCGCTTCGCGCAGATCGACCCGGCCCTGATCGCCGAAATCCGTGACCGGCTTGCCGGTGCGGGCATCGAGCACATAGAGATAGGAGCCGCGCACGGTGACGATGCGGGCTGCCGCACCCTTGCCCCACAGCGCTAACGCACGGCTGGCCGCTGCCGGGGTGAGCCGCGGATCGCCGGGAAAGGGCGCCTGGCGCCAGATGATTCGGCCGCTGGCCGGATCACGCGCCTCCACCAGGCCGATCTGGTTGCTGATGTACATCACCCCGCCCACCACCAGCGGCGCGTTGCGGAAGTTGTTCGACGGCACCAGCGTGGGATTTTCGGCGCGCAGGGCCGGATCGAGCGCCGGGGCCCGCCAGACCACTTTCAGTCGATTGATGGTGCCGGCGTTGATCTGATCCAGCGCCGAATATTTCGTGTCGCCCAGCGTGCCGCCGAAATGCGCCCAGTCGCCGGCGGATTGCGCCTGCGCCGTTGCAGCACACAGCCCAAAGGCAGCCGCCAGAACGATGCCCTTCAAACCCGTCATATGGTCATCTCCCTTCTGCGGCCGGGCAGCTCAATAGCCAACGGCATAGCCCATGCGCCTGGGATCAGACCCGGCCAGCCGCGTGCCATACTGCGACTGCAAGACCGCCTGGATACTGCCGATCGCATAAGGGCCGACCGTCCGGACAGCATGACCCATGGCGCGCAGGCGGGCGACCGTATCGGACGAAAACCGCGATTCCAGTTGCAGCGTGATCGCAGCGCCCGGCGTGTAGAAGCCCGGATCGGCATCAAGTGCGAGGCGCGGCGCCTCGATGGCGGCCTGCACCGGCAGGCCGCGGTCGATCACATTGATCAGGTGCTGGAACTGCGTCTGGCCGATGGTCTCCCCGCCCGGCGACCCGAACACCATCTTGAACTGCCCCTTGTCCAGAACAATGGTCGGGCAGTTGCCGAGCAGCGGAACCCGCCCGCCGTGCACGAAATTGGGATGCTCACGATAGGGCGCCGTGGAGCCTTCGCGCAGGCCATTGTTGCAGAACATGCCGGTGTCACCCATGATGACACCAGCGCCGAAGCCGCCGCCCAGGGTGGTGGTCACGCCGACGGCGTTGCCGTCGCCATCGACGATCGAGATGTTGGTGGTGTCGCCGGGCACACTGCCTGCCGCGACAGGCGAACGCGCCACTGCACCGGCGGTACCGATGTCGGCGCCGGCGGGAAACATGATGGCGCGGGCCGGATCGATCAGGCGCCGGCGCTGATTGGCGAACTCCTTGGAAATCAGCGTCGCAACCGGTGTCGGAGATGACGCCGGATCGGCGGCATATCGATAGACATCGGCCTTGGTGATCTTGATGCATTCGGCAATCAGGTGCAGCGCCTGCGGGCTGTCGGCTGGAAGCGATCCAATATCAAAGCCTTCCATCAGGTTCAGCTGCTCGCAGGTCTCCAGCCCGGTGCGCGAGGTCAGCGGCGAGCAGATCACATCAAGCCCGCGATAGCGGGTCGCCACCGGTTCCACCCATTTCGGCCGGTACCGCTGCATATCGTCCAGCCGCAGCCAACCGCCATTGGCGCGCGAGAAGCGATCCATCTCCTGCGCGATGGGGCCACTGTAGAAACAATCATAGGCAGCGTTCAGCGCCCGGTCGCGGCTCGCGCCGGCCTTCAATGCCGCCGTTTCGGCGTCGGCCAGCATCTGGAAGCTGCGTGCGAGGGGCAGATTCCGGAACATCGCCCGCGGCGCAGGCGGCTTAGCATCGGGGAAATAGATCGCCGCTGTGGTGGGAAACCGGGTCAGCATGGCTTGCTGACGCGCGATCGTCTGGGCAATCGACGGATCGAGCGGATGGCCATCACGCGCATAGCCGATGGCCGGTTCCAGCAGCACCGACAGTGGCAGCTTGCCATGGCGCCGCGCCAGTTCGATCCAGCCGCCAAACGCGCCCGGCGTCACCACGGCCTTGGGGCCGGCGGTCAGGTCGGCGGCCGAAGCGGTGTCTTCAAGCAGTTGCGGCGCCGCGCCGGTAAAGGCCAGCGCGCTGATCTTGCCGGTTTTGCCGTCCATGCAGGTGGCAAATCCGTTGCCGGCAGCGCCCGATGCCCAAGGTTCCACGACATTCAGCACGGCCATCACTGCCACGGCCGCATCGGCGGCAGTGCCGCCCTGCATCAGCATCCGCAGGCCCGCCATCGATGCCAGCGGGTGCCCGGCGGCCACAATACCATGCGGCCCGGCGACCTCCACCCGGTGCTGCGCGACCGTGGCCGCCCCCGTCGCAGGCGCGTCCGGCGCCTGGCGCCCAACGCCGGCCACCGGGCCGGCCGGTGCAGCCGCAGGCACTTGCGCTGAAGCCGACCGTGCCGCCGCGCCCGAAAGAACAGCGCCAGCCAAACCGCCCAGCAAGATCTCACGGCGACCGAGCGTGCCCCGCTCATCGGCGTCGCTGGTCAGAGTTATCATGGCCATATCGGCGCTCCCAAGGATGACATTACCAAAACCCGACCATCACAGGCCTACTCCGGCATTTTCACCAATGGCTTGCCCTGGCTCTTGTAGACGATCCCGTTCTTCACCACGGTCTGGACAGAAAACAGATTGTTCAGATTGTGGTAGACCGGGTCGCCCGGCACCACGATGATATCGGCCAGCTTGCCGGGTTCGATGGTGCCCAGGTCAGCCTTGCCCATGATGCGGGCATTCACGCGCGTGGTGTCGGCAATCACTTCCAGCGGCGACAGGCCTTCATCTACAAGCACCTTCATTTCGCGGACCAGGCCGTCGGTGTTGAAGTTCATTGGCGTGCCGCTGTCGGTGCCAACACCCATCAGCGCGTTGGATTCGATCAGCTGCTTCACCTGCGGGCTGCGGAACTTGATCTGCCGGTTGATACCCGCGAAATAGCTTTCGGCCGGCCATTCCTTGAAACTGTCCTGCATTGCCGCCCAGATATCGGCGGGGAACAGGTCTTTCAGCACCGGATCCTGCAACCGGCCGGGGAACTGCACGGTATCGGGGAAGATCCAGCTGCGATGCGCGGCGGTCAGCACGATGGGCCGGTTGCTTTCGGAAATCGTGCGCACCAGATCGGCGCTGTAGGTGGGGCCGCCAGCCGACCCCATGTGCTGCAGCACATCGACGCCGGCATCATAGGCATTGCGCACATCCGCTTCGGCATAAACATGCGCATGCACCTTGACGCGGTTGGCATGCGCGGCCTTCACGATGGCGAAATAATCGTCGCGCGTCAGGCCGGCATGCGCCTTGATCACGTCAACGCCCTGCTTGACCAGGCGATCGACGACATCGGCGCCTTCCTTCGGCGTGGTGATCACCGCCGACGCCTCGGCCGGAAAGCCGCCGAACGCCCGGCGCGTCACCAGCGGCCCCGACACCTGCAGCCGCGGGCCGGGAACTTCGCCCGTGTTGATGCGGTTGCGCAGGCTGATGCTTTCGGTGGCATTGCCGCCCAGATCGATCGCTGACGTCACGCCGGACATCAGCAACTGCCAGGCCGACAGCTCCATCACCTTCTCGATGGAATATTTCTTGCCTGCCCCCTGTAGCCACTTGAACCAGCCCGCTTCGTCACCGAAACCGATCATGAACAGGTGGGCATGGGCGTCGATCAGGCCGGGCATCATGGTCTGGCCGCTGGTATCGATCACTGTCGCGCCGGCCGGGATCTTCACCTCTGCCGCCGGGCCGACCGCGACCACCCGTTCGCCCCGAATGACAATGGTGGCATTGTGCAGCGGCGGCACGCTGAGGCCGCTGATCAGCATGCCGCCGGTCAGCACGGTGGTTTTCGTTTCCTGGGCCATCGCCGAGACGGAGGCCAATCCGACCGCAAGCACCGTCAGGCTGCGCCACAGGGCAACAGCGATCCCCGAGCCGGCGCTGGCGGCCCTGGTCATCGTGCGTGCCAGACCGATGTTCTTCTCCATGACCAATCCCCCATCACCTTGCCCCGACACGCAGCCTGTGACCGATACCGCCGCTCAGCAAGCCATAAAAAGTGCAAAGCGGAAGCCTGCGCGGAACGACCGATCGATCGTGTCATACTGCCCGGCTGAAAGAGGAGAAGGCCGCTGTACAAGCGACGGACATGTCCGAAACATCTCTGCGCGGTCAATTGGTCCAATAGACATATTCCTGATCCTTCTTCCACGCCGCATTGAGCGGCACGTCGATGCGGATCGCGCCTTCGAGCAGGCCGGGCCAGAGCGGCTTGGGCATTTGCGCATTCTGATCTTCGATCATCTTGCGCAACTGGGCGACACGCTGCGGTTCGCGCGCGGCCAGGTTGACACGCTCGGCAGGATCACTCGCCAAGTTGAACAACCAGGCTTGGTCAGGGCGCTTCGAAACCTGCAATTTCCAGTCGCCCGCACGCACCACGCGGCAGTCGCCAGAGCGCCAGAAGGTGATTTCGCGCTTCGGCCCGGCGCGATCCTGCCCGGCCAGCGCATCATCATCGGCACATGAATGCCGCCTTCGAAGAATGTTCCCTTGTAACCGCGATAGACCAATTGTCATACCAGAGCCGGAAGGCGCCATAAGCCAACAGCGCCGACCCCTTCAGCTATCAAGCCTACCGCTCCATTCCGGGCCGCCCATGGCGTCGCGCCGCGCGGCTGCCGCCAGATCGAACCCTGATATTGGCATTAAAAGTGCCAAGAATTTTTGCAATCACTATTGTTGCTTGCACCAATGCCGGTTTGCCGCAAAACAGGGTTCATGGCCAATGTATCGCACAAGATGGCATCACGTTCGCAAGCGCCGCTGGCCGATGGCCGACGCGAACGGAGCCGATCCAGCCGGGGCAAGATTGTCGCCGCGATGCTCGATCTGGTCAGCAAGGGCGATGTTTCGCCCAGCGCGGCGCGGGTTGCAGAGGTGGCGGGCGTCGGCCTGCGTTCGGTCTTCCGCCACTTTGACGACATGGATGAGCTGTACCGCGAGATGGGCGAAGTGATCGAGGCACAGGTGATGCCGATCATCCTGCA
>JAIXQM010000168.1 GCA_027485735.1 Sphingomonadales bacterium
CCGCTGGTGGTTGCGCCAAACGCCGCCACGCCCTAAGCGCCCGCGATGCACACGCCAGACGACTCGATCCTCATCCTCGATTTCGGCAGCCAGGTGACGCAGCTCATCGCCCGGCGCATTCGCGAAGTTGGCGTTTATTGCGAGATCGTGCCCTTCGCCAAAGGCGGCGAGGCATACACACGGATGCAGCCCAAGGGCGTCATCCTGTCGGGCAGCCCGGCCAATATCAGCGATGAAAACGGTCCGCGCATCCCGGATGTCGTGCTGGCCGCCGACGTGCCGCTGCTTGGCATTTGTTACGGTGAACAGTCGCTCTGCTACCAGTTGGGCGGCGCCGTTGTCGCCTCCGATCACCGCGAGTTCGGCCGCGCCGAAATCGATATTGTCGACGATTGTGCCTTCTTTGCCGGCGTGTGGGCCAAGGGTGACCGGCCGACCGTGTGGATGAGCCACGGCGACCGCATCGAGGCGATCCCCCCCGGCTTCCGTGCCGTGGCGGTGAGCGCCGGCGCGCCGTTCGCGGCCATCGCCAACGACGAAGCCCGCCGCTACGGTGTGCAGTTCCACCCCGAAGTGGTGCACACGCCCGATGGTGGCGCACTGCTGAAGAATTTCGTCGTCAATGTCTGCGGTATCACGCCGAACTGGTCGATGGCCGGCTTCCGTGCCTCCAAGATCGCTGAAATCCGCGAGCAGGTGGGATCGGCCAAGGTGATCTGCGGCCTGTCAGGCGGGGTCGATTCTGCTGTGGCCGCCGTCCTGATTCACGAAGCGATCGGCGATCAGCTCACCTGTGTGTTCGTCGATCATGGCCTGATGCGGCTGGGCGAAGCCGAACAGGTCGTCACCCTGTTCCGTGAACATTATCACATCCCGCTGGTGCACGTCGAAGCCGAGGAATTGTTCCTCGGTGGCCTTGCCGGCGTCACCGATCCGGAAGCCAAGCGCAAGTTTATCGGCAAGACCTTCATCGAGGTGTTCGAGGCCGAAGCCAAGAAGATCGGCGGCGCTGATTTCTTGGCCCAAGGCACTCTCTATCCCGACGTGATCGAGAGCGTCTCCTTCACCGGCGGCCCAAGCGTGACGATCAAGAGCCACCACAATGTCGGTGGCCTGCCGGAACGCATGAACATGAAGCTGGTCGAACCGCTGCGGGAATTGTTCAAGGACGAAGTCCGCCGCCTGGGTGTCGAGCTCGGCCTGCCGCCAGCCTTCGTTGGCCGCCACCCGTTCCCCGGCCCCGGCCTTGCCATCCGCATCCCCGGCGAAGTGACCAAGGAAGCCTGCGACACGCTGCGCAAGGCCGATGCTGTGTATCTCGACGAGATCCGCAAGGCGGGCCTGTATGACGAGATCTGGCAGGCCTTTGCCGTGCTGCTGCCGGTGCGCACCGTCGGTGTGATGGGTGATGGCCGCACCTATGATCGGGTCTGCGGCCTGCGCGCTGTCACCAGCGTGGATGGCATGACCGCCGATGTCTATCCCTTCGAGGCCAGCTTCCTCACGCGCGCTGCCACCCGCATCGTCAACGAGGTGAAGGGTATCAACCGCGTGGTTTACGACTATACGTCAAAGCCGCCCGGCACCATCGAGTGGGAATGAGGCCGGCGATACGGGGGCGGGAATGAGCGAAGCGGATACGACCCCGGCACTGGCGCGCACATTGAAGCGCCGGCATGTCACCATGATCACGCTGGGCGGCGTCATCGGCGCCGGCCTGTTCGTCGGCAGCAGCGCGGCCATCGCCTCGATCGGTCCGGCCGTGGTGATCAGCTATGCGCTGGCCGGGGCCATCGTGCTGATCGTGATGCGGGTGATCGCGGCGCTGGCCGTGGCGGTGCCGCATGCCGGCACCTTCACCGAATATGCCCGCGCCGGGCTGGGCCGCTGGGCCGGTTTCACCGCTGGTTGGCTCTATTGGTATTTCTGGGCGGTGGTGATCGGCATCGAGGCAATCGCCGGGGCCGGCATCGTCGCGCTTTGGGTTGATCTGCCGGTGTGGCTGATCGGCACCGTGCTCACCTTGCTGATGGCCGGTTCCAATCTGCTTTCGGCGCGCAGTTTCGGCGAGTTCGAATTCTGGTTCTCCACCATCAAGGTGGTGGCCATCGCGCTGTTCATCATCATCTGCAGCGTGTTCCTGTTCGGATCGCCGGCCTCCACCGGCATTGCCAACCTCACCAACGATGGTGGGCTGGCGCCGATGGGCTGGGGCGCGGTGATTGCTGGCGTCACCACGGTGATCTTTGCCCTGGTGGGCGCCGAGATCGTCACCGTGGCCGCCGCCGAAGCCGAGGATTCGGGCGATATGGTCGCCAAGATGGCCAGCACGTTGATCCTGCGCATCAGCGTCTTCTACATCGGCGCCATGAGCCTGATTGTCTGCATCGTGCCCTGGCGCAGCATCGTGGCTGGCCAATCACCCTTTGCCGCCGCGCTGGATGTGATCGGTGTACCGGGCACGGCGCTGTTGATGAACCTGCTGGTGCTGGTTGCCGTGCTGTCCTGCCTCAACTCGTCCATCTATGTCGCCAGCCGGGCGCTGTTCACGCTGGCCGCCAATGGCGATGCGCCGCGCTGGAGCGTGGCGGTGGACAGCCGCGGCGTACCGGCACGTTCCATCATCGCCTGCACGTTGGTGGGCCTGGCCTGCGTGTTCGCTTCCGTGCTGTCGCCGTCGCTGGTGTTTGCGTTCCTGGTCAATGCATCCGGCGCCACCATGGTGTTCGTCTACTCGCTGGTTGTTGTCGCGGCGATCCGGATGGGTATCGGCGGCGGCTTCCTGCGCTGGGGGCGGTTTGTGGCGGTTGCGGCCATGCTGGGCGTGTTGGCGGCAATGGCGCTCACCCCCGATCTGGCACCGCAATTCTGGGCCAGCATGGGTTTCCTCGGCCTCGTGCTGATCGCCGCGGCGGCCACGCGCAAGCGCCGCTGATCCGAACGGATTTCCAGCGCCAACCTGTTTGCTAGAAAAGATTTCCGGACTTCACTTTGCCAGATTCCCGTCATTCAAACCGGGTCGATTCTGCGTGACAGGATCAGGCAAGCAATTTCGGGGTGAAGGCAGAAAGGGTGCGGCAGCGGGAAACCGGTGCCGTATGGCTCAAGCGTAGGCGGCTTCGCCAACGACTGAAGAATGTACAACGAACAATTTTTTCGATAACGCGATCATGTCGCAATAGGTGTCGATCTTCGTTGCATCACGGTCTGAAAAATTCATGGCGTTGACAGGAAGCGTGACGGCGTTTGGCAACCAATGCTGTAACGCCGATTTCACAAAGACCCACGCTTCGTCATCGAACATATCAAACAGCAGGATGCAATGGTCATCACGACGGCCGGCGGCAATCAGGTCCTCAACGCGCGGCAAGGCAATGGTCTGATAGCCCAGTTGAGAAAGTTTCTCATCAATTGCCAGCCTGAAATTTTCACAGGCATGCAGGGTAATAACCTGCCAATTCAATGCGTTTCTCCAATGTTATGTTTCAAGACAGTTTGTTTCCAATGGAGATCTTGTATCTTAAATATCTATCAAAACTGGCAGAACGCGTAGTCTGAAAAACGAATCCAGCTTTCAAATTCGCGCATCTCGATGAATTCGCCCCGATCCAATGGTTTGGATCGGGGTTTCCCCGAAATGCCGTTTGTACAATGTCGTCAGCGCACTGAGTGTTGAAAAGCCCATTTCATAGGCTAGTCCGGTAACCGTTGCATCGGGAGGCAGGAGGAAGAGCCGTTCCCGCACCCTGATCATGCGTTCACGTTGCTGCCATTGCATGGGTGAACAGCCGAACCGTCTCATGAAACTATATTGCAGTGACCGTGCCGAAAGTGCGCTCGCGCTTTCCATCTCGGTCAAGGTCAAGGGGCGCACATCGATGGTGGCGCGGATGTAATCACACACGAAATCAACGCGGCCTCGTGGAACATGCTGCGTTTCTGCCGTGTCTTCGGCTTCGAGCAGGGTCGTCGCCACCCATCGATAGATGAGATCATCGACACCCAGGCGGGCCGCGAGCGCGCCATCCTCGCCGCAGGCGTCTATGATCTTGCAGATATGGGTGAAGGTCCGCCAGAGGGCGGGTTGAAAGCCGAGAGGGATTATTGTGGGCCGGTCGTCAGGCAAATGCACGATGGTCTCTGTGCCGCTCATGGCCCTCTGTCGGTTCATGAGTTCGTCAATATCAATGGCGGCAACGAAATTACCGCCGCTGGTTCGTGTGGTTGTGCGCTTCACGTTCGGCAAAATGGCCATCGCCTGGCCGGGGAATAAATCGAACTTCTTTCCATTAATGTCAGTTTGTGCCTGGCCGGCAACATTCAGCAAGAAATGCCAGCCCTTCGAATCCGCTACGGTGATACGACATGGCGTCACGGAATCGGTTGCGATGTTGACGCTGCCGCAGACCAGATTTGCAGAGGCGAAAGCGGGGTTCCCCGGGCCGGGCAAATCGAACATCTGCAGGCTTGGGACCGTTGTTGCCATGGCTTCGGCGGCGGCTACGGCGGACGTGAAACGACGGGCTCGTGCCTGGCCGAACGAGAGAGGCAGGAGAGCCATTAACCGCCAGTTCAGATGTTATTTCGCCAGTGCTAGAATATGGGTATTTGCAAAAGTTTAACCAATCTAATTTGTAATAGCTCGCCGGCACCCTCCGCGCCTTCCGCCGGGCCATCAAGGTGATATCGTGAGAGCGGGGAGACGCCACGGCAGGACCCGTGGGCCGTTGCGCTTCAAGTGGGATGGGGCGCAACCAACCCCAACCGTGGCGTCTCGTCTGCTGGACATTCCGGGACATGCGCGCAGTGGACGCGCATCTCCGGCGGTTCACCCCCCTGATCGCCAGCGGAACGAATGCGCCGCCATTCAACCTGCAGGCCAACGCCGTCCGGCAGACCTCCTTTCGGAGCACCAAAATTTAGCTTCGGCTTCCAATCAGCGGCAAATCAAGTTGTCACCGGTTGCGGCTGTAACCATAGAACCCTGCAAGTGCCGGTTTTTACGGAATAATGTTCCCAAGAATCATCTAAGTGAATCTACTTAAACGACCAGAATCGGATTTCTCGTCAGAAATGGATAAATATATCTCCGGTATTGCATCTTTTTGCGGTTTGGGCCGATAACGGCCACTATTAAAGCTGCAAACTACGGGGACGGTAATTGTAATCTGAGCGTTTATTTTCAGATTACATAAAATAAATATCGTAAATAATTATTGCAAAGAGAAAACGATGAGGCAACCGGACAAGATCCTGATCGCCGATAGCGATTTCGCATTTGTGAAGGCGTGCCTGAATCACCTCGAAAATCTTGGATATGCGGTTGTGGCCGCCCACAGCTACGCGCAGGCTGTTGAAGAGCTGGCCGATCCGACCATTTCGACAGTGATCGTTGATGGCGGCGTGAACGGCGGCGCCGCGATGACCCTGATGAAGATGGCGGCGTTGCGCCCTTCATCCCGGGGTGAGGGGTGGCCGCGCTTCATCCTGACAACGGCCGATCCGACAGTGGAACTGGCAATCGAGGCGCTGCGGGCGTCGGCGGTGGACCTGCTGATCAAGCCATTTGCGATGGCGGCACTCGATGCCCCGCTTGCGTTGATCCGGGACATGCGGGCGAAGACCGCGCGCGCAGAATCCGTGGACGACAAGCTTTCAACCCTGACCGGCGAAATCCGCCTGCTCGGCAGCCTGCTGCAGAATCAGGCCGGTCATGCGGCGGCTGCTGTGGATGTCCCCACGTCCATGCGGACCAATCCAGACGCCGCCCTGCTCCGGAAGCTGATCCGTGCAGAATCCACCCGGGCGATGGCGATTGGCGGCAAGGCGTTGGGCGACCCGGCCTGGAACATCCTGCTCGATCTGATCCTGGCCTCGCTGGAAGATCGCAAAGTTGCCGTTTCGAGCGCCTGCATTGTCGCTGGGGTGGCGACCACCACCGCGCTGCGCTTGATCACGCGCATGGTGGACGATGGCGTGCTGATGCGTGTCCCGGATGAAAGTGATGGCCGGCGCCATTTCCTGGCCATCGAGCCAACCGTCGAACGCGCGCTCAAGAACTATATTGCCGATCTGGCAGACCTGTAAACGGACACGGGCCATTGTGCCGCCCTACCGCTGGCGAGAAGGCCCGTCACGGCATCGCTGAAGCAGCCTTCGCGCTAGGCCGTGCGCACACGCGGCTGCCGGCAGGGTATAAACCACCGTCAACCCTGGGTGATTGTCGCCGATCCTGTGGCAAAACAGGCCAGCGCTTTGCGGTTTTCCGTGCCACTCACTGTTTGTTGGTTACAGATCATGGTGGGAGGGCGTCTCATTCACGAACGTTTCGGTGGCCGGACCGCATCCAAACGGCGTAGTTTACCTTGCCGCATCGAAATCGCGCTTCATCGCCAAGGCGATCGCATCCAGAAGCGAACCCTGTTCAAACCGAATGATTGCGTGGTTCACCCGGAAGCCCATGAACTTCTGAAATTCTTAATGGAATTGAGTATAAATCCCATATTGTTCATTATTTTCTCGGTTCACCACGGGCCGCTGGGCCGCTGAAACGGATCCTCAAAAAATAGATGATGCGCAGCCGTTAGCCGACATTTTCATCATGCAGGTGATTGATATCGAACGACACTTATTGGGCCGCGCGGGATTGGGTGCACTTCGACCTGAAGCCAAATTGCTGTTTCTTAGCAATCAAAGGGGTTCGCTCAGCATCAAACAGGCGATGGGCGTAAACGATCTATCCGATCGCGGATCTTCTCCATTGCTTAATCGGTTGAGCAGTTTGTGCCTCAGCACAATCACTGCGGACGCTGTCGACAAACGGGTCAGAAAGACAGGGTTCGCTGACAAGGCCGATATTGCCGAGTTCATTCTGGGCTGAACGGCCAAGGAAGGGCGGCCCGCGAACAGGTGCTGGCCAGCAGGTTGCGCGCTGCCGACATCCTGACTTCGAGATCAAGAGCTTAGCGCGCGATCAGCGAAGCACCCTCTCTGCCCGCCGACAGGGCTCAATCGGTCGTCACCGCCACGATGATCTGTTCGAGAATAGCGTCTGCGGGTGAAGCAGCGCCCTTAAGGCGCGCCAGATCCAACGGCAGCGGTGACGGCCCGCGCCCGGCTGGCAGAGGCGGCAGAGACGGAGAGCCTCGCGCTCAGGCTGCCTGATCGAACAAAATCGTTCGTTTGTGGATGTGAAGCGTTTTGCCGACCCAGCTAAAAAACTGCGATAACTACGCACACAGAGGTTAATTCGATGCGCAAACAACGGGAACGACAAGCCAATAGGGTGTTCGCCATGGCCGCGGTAGCGATCCTGGCGGTCCTGCTGCTGTCGGATATGTCCTTATGGGTAATTCTTGTGCCGGTTTGGTTCGTGTCTTTGCTCGTCACCCAGATTGCGCTGCAACATTACGCAACAAATGAAAAAGTGGTTGGTTACGATCGCGATAAATTTGGAGCTATTTTCTTATCGAACTTGCTCAAGGAAAAAAATATTGATGATGAATTGAAAAACAATCGCAAGCGTTCTCAGTCGTCATCAGAAAAAGTCGAGCTTGTTGAGCAAATATGAAAAAATAAATTTATTTAATCAATAATTCTGAATTTCCAATAAGTCAAAATCCATTTCTATAAAGAGACCTTTTGAAGAAAAATGGCGGCCGTTCGGAGAAATAGATAATTAATTTCTTTCGGTTCACAATCGGCATCGGCATTTTTATCTGCGCGCTTTTCAGTTTAGGGTGATAATACTGCACCCGAATGACGCAGGATGGGATTATTGGAGCATATAAAGCTGTCTCGTGCCTGATTGGTTTGTTGAATAGCGCCAGCGGACACGAGCGTAAATGTTCCAGTATCGGAAGTAACGTTGCTTGTCGCAAGGTCAATCATCGTGAACGGGGTTGGCGGCAATTTGGTGAACTTAACATCGTTTTTTTCGGGTCATGGCGGGCCGTCCAAATTGGGTGCCGCCAGACAGGCTTTGATCAGTCGCGTTCAACATCAGCAGCAGCCTGCCGCACCGCGCCAGGCCACAAGGATAACGATATGACGGAGCAGGTAGATAACATGTTGGATGGTGTGCGCACTGCCATCCCCGAACGCCGGGCCATCGAAATGATTGATTTCGCCGATCCGGCTGGCGCGCTGCAATCGATGATCTTGCAAGCTGAAACGTTGCTCCGCACCTGCCGCGCCCTTGTGGCACAGGGGCGCGAAACGCAAGCAAACGGAGAGCTCCTCTGGCCTACTCAGGGGATGAGGGACGCGCAGGAGCAGCAAGACGAGACCGGCACGGATTGGCGTGCGCGCTCACCGTCGGGCAAATCCGACAAGAGCGACAAGCGGACATGGCGTCGTTACGACCATATGGATTTCGACGTCGATCTCCTGCAGATTTTCAAATCACGGTTGCCGGATCTCAGCATGGCACCGCTGGTGGTCCTGACCACGCTGCTCGCCAATCACGGCCGGATCGTTTCAAACGATGATTTCCGTAAGGCTCTGGGAACCGAGTCACCGCAAATCGTCAAGGTCTACGTCTGCCGCTTGCGCAACCTGTTCAGGGCACATGGCGTGGATGTCGAGATATCGGTGCTCAAGGGCGGCTATGGCGTTCCTCGCGATTGCGCCACGACTGTTTTGGCCGGTCTGGGGTTTGACGAAGCGCAAGTCGGGGCCATTCTGAACTCTGCCGTCATCAGTCGTTCCGGCCGATAATGGTTGCGGTGGCCGAGATGGCAGGGGAGATGGTCAGCCGGGGTGTCCGGCTGGCCACAATATAGCCAGCACTTCCCAGTTCTTCTCGCCACCGGGCAACCGAACACTGCGCACGTGCCCCAATCGTGCACCCCGCAGGGCGCGCACGATGGGGGCGCTCCAGCCAATCAGGCCAAGGCCTGCATCCTGCTCGTCATCGCCCACCAGCGTGAGCGTGCGGCGATTGTTGTCATCATCGGCGATTTCCACCGTGCAGCCGAACAGCACGCGATCCCGCTCGGTCTGGCGGGCGGGATCGACCACCCGGGCGGCCGCCATGCGCTTGGCGAGATGGCCCAGTTCCCGGTCAATCTCGCGCAGCTTCTTGCGGCCATAGATATAATCGCCGTTCTCGCTGCGATCGCCATTGCCAGCGGCCCAACGCACCACCTCCACGGTGGCAGGCCGATCCGTGTGGAGCAATTGCTCATAACGGGCGCGCAGGGCCGCCATGCCGGCCGGCGTGATCGGGTTGCCCTCCGTGGTCACAGATCAAGTTGGCCCTGGTTATTCACGGCGGCAGTTTTGCGGCGGCGGGTCGTGTCTGGCAAGCCGGCCCTGCGGCTGCCGTGTTTGGCCACGATGGCGCGGGCCGGGCCCCCGTGCGCGGGATCGCGGCGGATGGCGGTGATGGCGGCCTTGGCCTCGCGCGCCGCCTGTTCATGATCAACCAGCGGCGCCGGGTATGCGGGGCGCACCTCGGCAAGCCACGGCTCGTGTACGTGGGGCGTCGGCAAATGGGCCAGTTCAGGCAGCCAGCGCCGGATGAACACGCCATCCGGGTCCTGATCAAATCCCTGTTTCACCGGGTTGTAGATGCGCGGGATATTGGTGCCGGTGGTGCCTGATTGCATCTGCACCTGGGGCCAGTGGATGCCGGGCTCATAATCGGTGAACAGCCGTGCCAGCGCCGCACCGCTGTGCCGCCAATCCAGCCGCAGGTGATAGCTCGCCACCGCCATCACCATCGCCCGCATCCGGAAGTTCAGCCAGCCGGTGGCAGCAAGGCTGCGCATGCAGGCATCGACGAACGGCCAGCCGGTGCGCCCCTCCACCCACGCCGCCAGCCGCGCGGCATCATGGGCGGGCAGGGCGGCATAGGCCGGGTGCAGGCAATGCTGTTCCAGCCACGGCGCATCCTCCAGCTTCTGGATGAAGTGGCAATGCCAGTGCAGCCGGCTGATGAAACTGTCGATGGAACCCGTGAAGCGCGTGTCGCCAGCGTCTTTCCAGCGGAGCCGTGCGGCGGCGGCGGCGTGCAGCACTTCGCGCATCGAAAGCGCGCCCAGCGCCAGATGTGGCGACAGGCGGGAACAATGATCCGCCCCGCTGCCGGGCGCAGACATGGCCGCCCGATAGGGCCGGCCGCGTTCGCTCAGAAAGCTTTTCAGCAAGGCCAGTCCTGCGCGCCGCCCGCCGCGCTGGCGGCCGGGGCAGGGGTCTGGCGCCAGGCCAAGCGCTGCCGCTTCCGGCAAGGTCTCGCTGGCGACATCGGCCATATTGATCGCCTGCGGTGCCAGCAGTCGGGGTTCACGCATCATCGCCTCCCACCGCGCTGCCCAACCGTTGCGGTTGTTCAGCGCCCGCCACACGCCGTGCTGCTGCGCTTCATGCATGGGCACGCCGGCACCCCGTGCCCAGCGCCGCACCGCCTTGTCGCGCGCAAAGCTCCACAGATTGCCGGTTTCCTGATGGGCATGGATGCCGGTGATACCGTGCGTGGCATGGAGATCGTGCAGGATCTGCACGGCATCGCCCATCCGCACCACCAGCCGGCCACTGCGGGCGGCGAGGCTGCGGTCCAGATCGGTCAGGCTTTCAGCCAGAAACGCGAGCTGCCGCCCGCTGGCATCGCGTTGCTGCCACAGTTCCGGCTCGACGATGTAGAGTGGCAGCACCGGACGCCCACTGGCGCACGCCGCGGCCAACGGCGCATGATCATGCACCCGCAGATCGCGCTTGAACCAGACAATCTCCATGCGCGCCGGTGTAGCCGCTTTGTTCTGCGTTTGCGCCGGGCGGCGTGTCGCATGCATTTCGTTCAGGCCGGCTGGAGCTGGCCGATGCTGGTCGCAAACAATGTGGTGGCATCCGGCATGGGCAGGCCATTGGCCTTGTAATCGGCGGTCAGGCGGGTCTTTTCCACCGCCACCTGCGCACCCAACGCGGCGAGATCAAGGCCGCCCTTCTTGGCCTGCGCAAACAGGCCAACCCGGGCGCGTTCTTTTTCGCCGACATGGTGGGCGATTTCTTCTCAACGGAAAAACACGAAATAGAGGATGATGATGATCGGTATTGGCACACCGAACAGCAACAGCAGGAGACTTTTGCCCATATCCGCTCCTTGCGGAGCCTATCACAGCCAATATGTTCATCAGTTCCCCGATTGATTGACAGCTTCGGAATCCACCCAACGGCTGCGACCTGATGCGCGCCGGCTTGGCAGCGGGCCTGTGACTTGGCATGGAGGCGCCGGGCAAAGGAGGCGGGCGATGGCGCTGCAACTGTACGGAATTCCGAACTGCGACACGGTGAAGAAGGCGCGCACCTTCCTGACGGCTGCCGGCGTGGCGCATGATTTTCATGATTACAAGAAGGCCGGCGTGCCTTCCGATGCGCTCGCCCGCTGGGTGGCGCGCTGGGGGTGGGAGGCGGTGCTGAACCGCGCCGGCACCACGTTCAAGGCGCTGCCCGATGCAGACAAGACCGGGCTGGATGTAGGCAAGGCGATGGCGCTGATGCTGGCCAATCCCAGCATGATCAAGCGGCCAATCGTTGAAGGGGAGGGCGTTGCCCTGATCGGCTTCAAGCCGGACGCCTGGGCAGGAGCGTTCTGAGATGGCCCGTTGGCTGGTGAAATCCGAACCCTTCAAATACAGCTGGGAACAGCTGAACAAGGATGGCCAGACCGCTTGGGACGGCGTGCGCAACAACCAGGCCGCGATCTACCTCAGGTCTATGAAGATCGGTGATGAACTGTTCTTCTACCATTCGAACGAAGGCCTGTGCATCGTTGGCATCGCGCAGGTGGTGGGCGAGCATTTCATCGATCCCAGCGACCCTAAGGGCCGTTTCCCGGCCGTGCTGGTCGGCCCGAAAGCGCCGATGCCGCGCTCCGTCACGCTCGCCGAAATGAAGGCTGAACCGCGGCTGGCCGGCATGGCGATGTTCCGCCAGTTCCGCCTGAGCGTTGTGCCGATCACCGATGAAGAGTGGGACGTGGTGATGGAGATGGCCGGCGCCTGAGCTGGTGCGTTTTTTTTTGAAAAGGACGAATCGTGATGCGTCTTGCTTTGCTCGCTGCCCTTGCCGTCGCTGCTCCGGCCTTTGCCGCCACCCACCAGCTCAAACCCACCCCACAAACCGTGGCGTGGGGCCATTATGATGCCGCCGACAAGCCGGTGCTGACCATCAGTTCGGGTGACACGGTGGTGATGCACACGCTGCTCACCAACAGCCCCATTGGCCTGGAACGGGCCGGGGTGGCACCGCACGATATCGAACCGGAATTGCGCGCCGTGTTCGACGGCGTGCCGCTCTCCGCGCGCGGGCCCGGCGGGCATATCCTCACCGGGCCGATCGCCATCGAAGGCGCCGAACCCGGCGACACGCTGGAAGTGCGGATCAGGAAGATCGATCTGGCCATCCCCTACAGCTACACGTCGTTCCGGTACGGCGCCGGTTTCCTCACCGACGATTTCCCCTATTCGCGCATCAAGATCGTGCCCCTGGACCGTGAACGCATGGTTGGCAAGTTCGGCCCTGGGATCGAGGTGAAGCTGGCGCCGTTCTTCGGCAGCATGGGCGTGGCACCACCGGCCACATTCGGGCGGGTGGATTCAGCCCCGCCCGGCATCAACGGCGGCAATATGGATGATAAGTTGCTGGTGGCCGGCACCACCTTGTTCCTGCCAGTCTATGTGCCCGGCGCGCTGTTCCAGGCCGGCGATGGCCACGCCGCGCAGGGCAATGGCGAAGTGACGATCACCGCGCTGGAAACCTCGCTGATCGGCACCTTCGAATTCATCCTCCACAAGAAGGTCGCCACCTCCTATCCGCGTGCTGAAACCCCAACGGCCTATATCGCGATGGGTTTCGATGATGATCTGAGCAACGCCACCCGTAAGGCGGTGCGCAACATGATCGATTTCCTGGTGACCGCCAAAGGCATGAGCCGCGACGATGCCTATATGTTGATCAGCGTTTCGGGTGACGTGGAGATCACCGAACTGGTGGACCGCAACAAGGGCGTGCATGTCGTGCTGCCCAAATCGGTGTTCGTCGCCCGATAGCGGGCGCCGATACGGGGCGGGCTAACCGCGTTCCGCCAGCGTGGCCAGATTGGCTTCGTGCCCGGCGCGGCTGAGGCGATAACGGGAAACGGCAAAGATCATCAGCGCCCACACCAGCCAGATCGCCGGCACATAAGTCGCGCCCAGCTGCCACAGGCTGGACTCCGGAACCTGGCTCGGATTGGCCCCCTTGGGGAATTGCGCCAGGGTCAGCACGAAGCTGGCGGCCATCACGCCCAGGCCCTGCACGGCCTTGCGGATGAAGGTGTTGGCGGCAAAGAAAATGCCCTCGTTGCGCCGGCCGGTGCGCACTTCGGCCTGTTCGACGAGATCGGCCAGCATCGAGGCGGTGAGCGCCTGGAAACAGATGATCAGGCCAACATCGATCATGGTGACGAAGAACACGATCCAGAAGATCGCTGGATCGCCGTTGGGCGGCAGCAGCCCGAACAGGCGCAGGATGATCGGCAGCGGCAGCACGATCCCGGCCAGCAGACCGATCACCACGGCCCCGCGCTGCTTGCCCAGCGTGCGGCTGACCACCGGTGACATCGCCCCGCCGATGGCGGCAGAAAGGAACACGCTCATGGTGATCAGCCCGATCTGTTCGGAACTGAAACCCCAGAAATAGGCGGAAAAATAGAAACTGAGCGAAGCCGAGATGCCGGTGGCGATAGCGCCGAACAGCGCCGCCATGAACAGCGCCGAGAAATCGCGATTGGCGATGGTTTCGAAAATCTCGCTGAAGATCGCCTTCAGGCCCAGCGCGCGCTTTGCCTGGGCGGCACGCAGATGCTTGATGTGGCTGTGCGTGCCCAGCGCAGAGACCATGATCGCCACAAAGATCAGCGCCGAAGCGATCATGCCATAGAGCTGATAGGAATCGCGGTTGAACTGGCCGTTGGGGATGGCCGCTGTGACAAAGGCCGGGAAGATCAGGGTGAAGTTCGCCACCGTCATGATGCTGCCGATCACCCAGGCAAAGAACAGCCGCCAGCCGAACAGCGCGCTGCGTTCATCATAGCTGCGCGCCAGTTCCGGCCCGAGCGCGGTGCTGGGAATTTCATAGAAACTGATGCTGATGCGGATCAGCGTGGCCAGCCCCAGAAGATACCAGAACAGCGCCGTTTGCGACCAGCCGGCCGGCGGATCCCAGATCAGGAAATAGGTGGCAGCGGTGGGCAGCGCCGAAGCATAGAGGAACGGGTGCCGCCGCCCCCAGCGCGAGCGCAGATTATCCGACCAATAACCGATGATCGGATCGGCAACCGCATCGATCACCAGCGCGATGGTGATGGCCAGGCCGACCAGCCGCGCATCCACCCCGATTACCTGACTGTAGAAGAGCAGCAGGAAATAGCTGAATCCGCCATCCTTCACGCCATAGGCACCGGCGCCAAAGCCATAGGCGATGCGCGTCCCCAGACGCGGCTTGTCAGGATGTTCGGCTGCAGCTGCTGCCATGCTGATCGTCCCCTTGGCGTTGCCGATCATGCGCCGGCGTTGGCCACTTTGTGCTGCACTATCAGCGGGGAAGGGCGGCCTGTAAAGCTGCTCTTACCGCTGCCTTCAGCCTGTGCGCTGCCAAGGCGATCTGATCGTACGGTCGGCGACCAAGCAGTCTGGTTGATGTGCAGGGGCCGGGGGGGTAAAGGCCCGGCCATGAGCACCACCTTCACGCTGGACACCGCAACAAGCCGCGCCCACCCGGTGCCGGAGCCCGTGCGCCGCCTTACAGTGCCGGCCATTCAGAAGCGCAAGGGCGGTGAGCCGATCGTGATGCTCACGGCTTACACCGCGCGCATGGCGCAGCTGCTCGATCCGCATTGCGATCTGCTGCTGGTCGGCGATTCGCTGGGGCAGGTGATCTATGGCCTCGACACCACGGTGAAGGTGTCGCTGGACATGATGATCGCGCATGGCGCAGCGGTGGTGAGGGGTTCCTATCGCAGCGTGGTGGTGATCGATCTGCCGTTCGGTTCCTATGAGGAAAGCCCGCAGGCCGCATTCCGCACAGCGGCGCGGGTGATGCAGGAAACCGGTGCGGCGGCAGTGAAGCTGGAAGGCGGCGCGGTGATGGCGCCCACGGTGAAGTTCCTTTCCGAACGCGGCATTCCGGTGATGGCGCATGTTGGTCTTACCCCACAGGCGGTCAATGCGCTGGGCGGCTATGGCGCGCGCGGGCGCAGCGAAGCCGAAGCGGCCAAGATCCTGGATGATGCCAAGGCCGTGGCCGAGGCCGGCTGCTTTGCGCTGGTGGTGGAAGGTGTGGTGGAGCCGCTGGCGGTCGCCATCACGCAGGCCGTGGCCTGCCCAACCATCGGAATCGGCGCTTCGCCCACCTGCGATGGCCAGGTGCTGGTGGTGGACGACATGCTGGGCATGTTCGAACGCGTGCCACGCTTTGTCGAACGCTTCGATGATCTGGCGGCGCGGATTTCCGATGCGGCGGCGCGCTATGCCGGCGCGGTGCGTGAACGGCGTTTTCCGGGTGATGCGCAGCTCTATCGGTAAGTCTTTACCTTTGATGCGCTGTCGGGCATTCACGCCCCGGCAAGAGTGGCGATGCCATTCCCACGCTTGAGGAGCTTGACGACCTTGGCCAACACGCCTGCCAATCCCGAAGATGCCTTTCTGCGTGAAGTGGACGAGGAATATCGCCGCTCGCAGCTCGCGAACCTGTGGAAGCGGTTTGGCACGCTGGCCATTGCCGCGCTGATCCTGGCGCTGGCTGGCCTTGCCGGCTGGCTGTTCTGGCAGGACAGGCAGGAAAAGGCCGCTGGCGAAGCCGGTGCCGCGCTGACCCGCGCCATCGAGCAGCTTGAAGTGGGCGATGGCGCCCGTGCCCGCCCGGTGCTGGAAGCGATGACCCGCGATGGCCCCGGTGCCTATTCGGGGCTGGCCCGCATGGTGCTGGCCAATGATGCGCTGGCTGGCGGTGACAAGCCTAAGGCCCGCGGCCTGTATGACGCCGTGGCAAACGACAGCGCGTTGCCGCAGCCGCTGCGCGATGCCGCGCTGGTGAAGGCGGTGCGCGTTGGTTTTGATCAGATGCGCCCGGCCGAGGTGGTGGCAAAGC
This sequence comes from Sphingomonadales bacterium, assembly GCA_027485735.1. Classification (GTDB taxonomy): domain Bacteria; phylum Pseudomonadota; class Alphaproteobacteria; order Sphingomonadales; family Sphingomonadaceae; genus Sandarakinorhabdus. Next base: position 16,129 of record JAIXQM010000168.1, read on the forward strand.
TGAAGCCGCTGGCGGTGCCGGGCAATGCCTGGTTCGGCGTGGCCGGTGAACTGGTGGCGGTGGCCCATTTCAAGGATGGCAAGCCGGAACTGGCCAAGCCGATCCTGATCGCCTTGGCCAAGGATGAATTGCTGAGCCC
>JAIXQM010000128.1 GCA_027485735.1 Sphingomonadales bacterium
AACCGCTTCCAGCGCCTGACCGCCAACATCGCGCAATCCTATGACGACAAATTGCCCTCAACGCCGATCGGCTTTGCCAGCGGCAACTGGGGCAGCCTCGCCAGCTTCGGCGCCCGCCAGCGTGAGGGCACCAAGCGCTGGTATGGCGATTACGGCAACAGCTTCGTCGCCGTCGTCCGCTTCGGCAAGGACGGGCCCGAAGCCCGCGCCGTCCACGCAGGCGGCCTCTCCAGCAGCCCGGCCAGCCCGCACTTCCGCGACCAGGCGGAGCGGTATCGGACGCATGATTTCCGCCCGGTCTATTTCACCGACGCGCAGCTGCAGGGGCATGTGGAGAAGACCTACCGACCGGGGCAATAAGCAACTTGCTAAGCAGCCTCATTCGTTTGTCCTTCAACCCGCAACGCAGGCTATCGACAGTTGAAGCTCCCTTTTGACACCAGTGATGTTGTCTCAAAGGCAAGCGAAGCGGCATTCGGTAAGCGGCTTGTGACGAACGTTTTGCGAGGGCAAATCGTTGAAGCGATGGTGGCGTTGGCTCTTGAGCCGGAATGGACATGGTGCAGTGCTGATTATTCTTCATGGGATTTCGAACATCCAGACGGGACGAGGCTTGAGGTAAAGCAGTCCGCCTATCGTCAGAGCTGGGAGTCCGTTCCCGGGGCCAAGATTGCGCCCGGCTTCGATGTGAAAGCGCGCACTGGGCGATGGGAAGGCACCGTGTTCGTACAGGAACATGGCCGGGCAGCCCATATCTAGGTTTTGGCCTATCATGACCGCCGCGACGATGGCGCAGATCATAGAGATCCGCAGCAGTGGGAGTTCTTCGTACTCCCTTCGGTCATCATCCCAACGGTTGCTCGCATCGGTTTAGGAAGCGTTCGACGGCTCACAAACAGCGTTTCAATTGCCGAGCTTGCTGGCCGGGTAAATGAGGTCGCATCCTGTCGCAGTTAATCGGCGCCTGAAGCACCCTCAGCGCTGTACCGGCACAATCACCGGAGTCGACTTGGCTGTCGGTTGCTCCGCTGCATTCGCCGCCGTCTCCACCAGCGTGTAGAAAAACCGATTGAAATCCCGCGCCGCATCCAGGTCCATTGGCGTCGAAATATCATCCTGCGGGCGGTGATAACGGCGCTGGTACCAGTCACGGTAGATGCGCTCTTCCTCGGTGCGCGGGTTATAGGCGAAGACGAAGTTCACCGCCGGGATGCCGGCTTCCATGAACGGCCATGAATCGACGCGGCGGATGAGGTTGCGTTCCGGTTCACGATCAGGGCGGATCTCGATCTTCAGGCTTTGCGCGACGGATTTCGCCGTATCGGCCAGCGTGTTCTGGTCCAGCCCGTGCAGGGTGAGCGCCTTCAGCGGGAACAGTGGACGCAGTTGATCGAGGTTGATCACGCCCACCAGCTGCGCCTTGGGCACGGTCGGGTGCTGCAGCCACCAGCGCGCGCCGAGCAGGCCCTTTTCCTCCGCTGTCCACGCGGCAAACAGCACAGGCCGGGCAAAGCCCTTGCCCTTGCGTCGTGCCGCCAACTGGCTGAGCAGCGCCACATAGCCGGCATCGTCCAGCGTGCCGTTGTACAGCCCGTCGCCGTTCACCGGCTCGCCAAAGCCATAGCCATCGATGTGGGCGCCGAGCAGCATCACCTCGCCGGCCATGGCCTTGTCGGTGCCGGGCAGCAGGCCGAGCAATTGCTGGCTGGTGAAGCTGCGCTGTGCTGTCGTCAGCTTTGCCTCGAAGCGGCCGGGCAGATCGAAGCTCTCGAGATCGCGATGATAGGTGGCTTCGGTCAGCAGGGTGGCGGCCAGCCGGCCGGTGCCGGCCAGCAGGCGCTCCATGGCCGCGCCGTTGACGCGGAACTGCGGCAGCCCTGTGGGCAGCGCCGTGCCTTCATGCGCCACCGCGCGGGCATAGGCGTCGGGCCAGCGTGGCGGTTCAACCGTGAAACCCACATCATCGATGGTGAGCAGCGCCACCGCGCCCGCCGCCGTCACGGCAGCCAGCCGTTCCGCGGCCTGCGCCCGCCCGGCACGGCGGCTGCCGTAACAGACGGCGATCTTGCCTTTCAGTTCGGAGCCAGCCTCGGCCTTGCTGCAATAACCGGCGAAGCGCATCGCGCCCGACAGTGTGGCCGGCAGATCGGTGGCAGGGCGCGGCGTGATTTCGTGCAGGAACTTCAGCGGCGCGGCGCTGCCATCGGGGGCCACCACGCGCATTTCGGCGGCGGTCACTGCCACTTCATGCAGCGGCACGGTCTGGCGGAAGCTGCCGCCTTCCCCCGCCGGTTGCAATTTCGCCGCCTTGAACCAGCGTTCCACCAGGGTGATGGCGCGGGCGTGGCCGGGGCTGCCGGCGTCGCGGCCTTCCATCGCATCGCTGCTGAGTTCGGCGGTGCGGGCCAACCACGCCTTGGTATCGGCGTCGGGCTTGGCGAACGCCGGGGCGGCGAGAAGGGCGGTAGCGAGGAGGAGATGGCGCATTGGGGCAGAAGAGACCCGAACGCCCAGTCGGTCAATCCTCGCCGAACTTGTCCAGCACCAGGCCAGCCAGTTTCGACACGGCGGCTTCAGCATCCGGCCCGGTGGCGCTGATGGTGATGCTGTCCCCCATGGCGGCGGCGAGCATCATCAGGCCCATGATCGAGGTGCCGGTGACCGAGGACCCGTCGTGCGAAACCGTCACTTCGGCATCGAAGCTGGAGGCGACGGTGACGAACTTGGCACTGGCGCGTGCGTGCAGCCCGCGCCGGTTGGTGATCGGGACCTGAACAGGGCCAACAGTCTCGCTCAAGCGGCCTCGCCCAGCATGCGGCTGGCGACCGCGATATACTTGCGCCCGGCATCCTGCGCGGCCTGCACGGCGGCTTCCACCGTGGCGGTCTTGCGCACGCTGGCCAGCTTGATCAGCATCGGCAGGTTCACACCGGCAATCACTTCCACCTGCGGCCCGAGCAGCGAGATGGCGAGGTTGGACGGCGTACCGCCAAACATGTCGGTCAGGATGATGACGCCCTGGCCAGCGTTGCAGCGGGCAACAGCGGCGGCGATATCGGCGCGGCGCAGCTCCATGTCGTCATCAGCGGCAATGCAGATCGGTTCGACGCGATCCTGTGCGCCGACGACATGCTCCATCGCCGCGACAAACTCGGCCGCGAGACGCCCATGGGTTACCAAAACCAGTCCAATCATTGCTCGCCGCCGTCACGCCTTTTTGGCGATTCTGTCAATGGGTCGCCTGCCACCACGGCCGCGTCTCCTGCCTGTTTAGCGATATCCCGATGCACCAGAGCGACACTCTGACCGGCAGCCTCCAGCCGCGCCGCCAGCGCGCGCGCCACGGCAACGCTGCGGTGACGGCCGCCGGTGCAGCCGATGGCGATGGTGAGATAGGCCTTGCCCTCGCGCGCGTAGCCGGGGAGCAGGCTGGTCACCAGATCGTCGATCTTGTCGAGCGTGGGGGCATAAAGCGGATCGGCGGCCACGTGCGCCGCCACTTGGCTGTCCTCACCCGTCAGCGGGCGCAGCGTGATATCCCAGTGCGGATTGCTGAGGAAGCGCATGTCGAACACCAAATCGGCATCGCGCGGCAGGCCGGCGGAGAAACCGAAGCTGAGCACGGTGACGGTGAGGCCAGGCGAGAAGCCACCGCCAAAGCGTTCGGCGATGCGCATCCGCAGATCGGTGACCGACAGATCGGTGGTGTCGATGACCAGATCAGCCCAGCGTTGCAGGGGGCTGAGCAATTCGCGTTCAGCGCGGATGCCATCAATGGCCGGACGGTCCAACGCCAGCGGATGGCGCCGGCGGGTTTCGGAAAAGCGCCGGATCAGCACATCATCGCTGCATTCCAACGTGATGAGCCGGGCATCGCGGCCCGAATCACGCAGCGCGGCGACGCGCTGGCCCAAGGCGGCGGCATCGAAGGCGCGGGTGCGGCTGTCGATGCCGAGCGCCAGCGGGCGGCTGGTGGCGCCAGCGATCAGCGCGTCGAACAACGAGAGCGGCAGATTGTCCACCACTTCATGACCGGCATCTTCCAATGCGCGCAGCACGGTCGATTTGCCGGCGCCGGACAGGCCGGAAATGATCAGGATCGACGGGTTCATCGCGTCTTTACTGCCGGGAAGCCCATGCATTGCCAAGCCATGGAGACTCAGGGCCCGGGCGGCCCGGGCCGGGGCGGACTCGCCGAAGGGATCAAACGGCAACAACGGCACCGTCTCGCCCGCCAGTGGCAGATGGTCGATTTCGGGCAGGCGCTCCGCCGGACGTGACAGGTCGAGCGCCAGGGCAATGGGCGCCGGCGCGGTGGGTTCCGGCAGTATGCCAACCCCGCGCACTTCCAGCAGGCCGGCAAGGCGCGGTGGCGCGCTGGCGATGACGCGGCTGCCCTCGGCCGTCACCACCACCCGGTCATCCGCCACCAGCCGCCAGCCGGCCGCCACCAGCCGCAACGCCAGATCGGATTTGCCCGCGCCCGATGGCCCCAACAGCAGCACCGCGCGGCCATCGAGGGCAACGGCGGTGGCGTGGATCGTTTCCATCGTCAGGCCGCCGGCAACAACACGCGGAACATGGCGCCGCCGCCGGGCGCATCCTCCACGATGATCTGGCCGCCGTGTGCCACCACAATGGCGCCGGCAATGGACAGGCCCAGCCCGGAATGGCGGCCAAAATCCTCGCCTTCCGGCCGTTCGGAATAGAAACGACGGAAAATGTCGCGGCGGTTCGCGGGCGGCACGCCGGGGCCCTGATCGCTCACCGCCAGTTCCACCTGATCGCCGCGGCTGGCCAGCGCCAGCGTCACCCGGCCGCCATCGGGGGAAAAGCTGATGGCATTGTCGATCAGGTTGCGCAGCACCTGCGCCAAGCGGTTGGCGTCCCCTTCGATCAGCACCGGCCCAGCCAGGCCGGCGCGCTCGACACTGACCGTGCGCGACCGATTGGCCGCGCTGCTGGCAATGGCATAGGCCGCCACCAGGCCATCGGCGAGCGCGGCGACATCGATGGGCTGAAAGCCGGTGCGCGACAGTTCGGCATCCAGCCGGCTGGCATCGGCGATATCGGTGATCAGCCGATCGATGCGGCCAACATCGTCGCGGATCACCGCCAGCAACTGGGCGCGCAGTTCGGGCTTCTCCACGCGGTCCAGCACTTCCACGGCGGAACGCAGGGAGGCCAGCGGGTTCTTCAGTTCGTGCGCCACATCGGCGGCAAAGGCCTCGGTCGCGTCGATCTGGCGCCGCAATGCGGTGGACATATCGGAAATGGCGCGGGCCAGGGCGCCGATCTCGTCGCTGCGGTCGGGCAGGCGTGGCACCACCACTTCGCGGCTGCGCCCCAGCCGCACCCGGTGCGCGGCAATCGCCAGCATCCGCAAGGGCCGCACGATGGTGCGCGCCAGATAGAGCGACAGGCCCAGGGTGAGCGCCATGACGCTGAGCAACAGCCACGCCGAGGTCAGGCGTTCGCGGCGCAGGATGCTGGCCAGATCGTCCGCCGAATCGGTGAGCAGCACATGGCCCACCCCCGGCACCGGCGCGGCAGCGGTGACAATCAGGCTGCCATCGTTGGCGCGCCTGAGATCGGTGACCGGTTGGGCGGCGCTGCTGCTGCGCGCCAGTTCCGGCCACACGCTGGCCGTGTCCACCGCCGGTTCGAAATAGGCTGCAAGGGTACGAAACCCCAGCACCGCATCCAGCGCCCGATCGATCGCCTTGGCCGAGGACCGGCGCCAGCCATAGGCGGCCGGGTCTTCGATCACGAAACGCGGTGTCTTCGGATTCAGCCAATTGTCGGCAAGCCGCTCGCCGCTGCGCGCATACAGCCGAACGCGGGTGCCGCGTTCCATGCCAAGCCGCAAAACGCTGCCCGCCCGCGACGTTGGCGGCAGATCGGCCACCAGTCGCGAGACGGTGATGGCTTCATTGGCCAGGCTGGCGGTGCGTTCATCGAGCAGGCGCGATCGCACCGTATCAAGATAGAGCAGCATGATCGCCAGCACGATCACGGCAAGCAGGTTCACCGCAAAGATGCGGGTGCGCAGCGAGCCAAAACCAAGGCCGCGGCGCCATTCCTGCACGGCCTCCTCGGCCTTCACCTGAGCCTACTCCTCGTTGAAGCGGTAGCCGACGCCGTACAGCGTCTCGATCGCCTTGAACTGGTGATCAACCGCGCGGAATTTCTTGCGCAGGCGCTTTATGTGGCTGTCGATGGTGCGATCATCCACATAGACATCGTGGGAATAGGCCGCATCCATCAGCTGATCGCGGGACTTCACGAAGCCGGGGCGGGCGGCCAGCGTTTCCAGGATCATGAACTCGGTAACCGTGAGCGCGACATCCCCGCGGCGGCCTTCGCCTGCATCCCAGAACACGCGGTGGCGGGCTGGATCCATGGTCAGCCGACCACGCACGATCGGATCGACGGCCGGCGCTTCGCTTTCCGCATCGGGAGCCACGCGGCGGTTGGCGGTGCGGCGCAGCACGGCGCGGATGCGCTCGATCAAAAGGCGCTGGCTGAACGGCTTGCCGATATAATCATCGGCGCCCATGGCCAGGCCCAGCGCCTCGTCGATCTCGGTGTCCTTGCTGGTCAGGAAGATCACCGGCACCTGCACTTTTTCGCGCAGGCGGCGCAGCACCTCCATCCCATCCATGCGCGGCATCTTGATATCGAGCACCACCAGATCGGGCGGATTCTCGATCAGCGCCTTCAAGGCGCTGTCCCCATCGGAATAGAGCCGCACCGCAAAGCCTTCGGCCTGCAGCGCAATCGACACCGAGGTGAGGATGTTGCGATCATCATCAACCAGGGCAATGGTGGGGGATGGCGGGTTTTCGATATCCATCGACTGGCCTTTTGGAACCTTGGCCGGCCGGTGGCAAGAGCGCGCCGCCACCGGCCCGCACGCTCAACCAGACGGTTGCGACAGGACATGGCTGGCATGCGCCCGAAACAGGCCCCGCTTCTTTGACGAACCGGGATGCGTCCGCTATGCGGATTCGCAAATCCGGGGGGCACAAGCCGCACCGTTGTCTTGGGAGAATCCGCTGTGCCGTCCACCGTTGTGCCCGCCCATGGCCTTGTTCAACAGGGTCTCGCCACGCCCGCCGCCCTGCACTGGAACCTGCTCACCGGCCCGCTGGTGGAACTGGCCGTACAGCGCGGCGAGGGCCTGCTGTCGGAACACGGCGCGCTCGTGGTGAAAACCGGCAAGCACACCGGCCGCAGCGCCAACGACAAGTTCATCGTGCGTGATGCCGCCACCGACGGCAGCATCTGGTGGGACAAGAACAAGAGCATCACGCCCGAGCAGTTCGCCGCCATCAAGTCGGATTTCGAAACCGCACTGAAGGGCAAGAGCGACCTGTTCGTGCAGGATCTCTATGGCGGTTCGCAGCCCGAATATCGGGTGAACGTGCGCGTCATCACCGAATATGCCTGGCACAGCCTGTTCATCCGCACCCTGCTGGTGCGCCCGGAACTGGCCGATCTGGCGGCGTTCGTGCCGGAATATACCATCATCGATCTGCCCAGCTTCAAGGCCGATCCGGCCCGCCATGGCTGCCGCAGCGAAACCATCGTGGCGGTGGATTTCGAAGGCAAGACCATCCTGATCGGCGGCACGGCCTATGCCGGCGAGATGAAGAAGTCGGTCTTCTCGATCCTCAACTATCTGCTGCCGCTGAAGGGCGTGATGCCGATGCACTGCTCGGCCAACATCGGCGCGGATGGCGATACCGCCATCTTCTTCGGCCTGTCCGGCACCGGCAAGACTACGCTTTCCGCCGACGCCAGCCGCACGCTGATCGGCGACGATGAACATGGCTGGTCCGATACCGCCGTCTTCAATTTCGAAGGCGGCTGCTATGCCAAGGTGATCCGCCTTTCGGCCGAAGCCGA
>JAIXQM010000116.1 GCA_027485735.1 Sphingomonadales bacterium
AGCTGCTCGCCAACACCGTGATCGAGAATTTCCGGATCGAAATGCCGTGAAGGCCGCGGTCATCGTCTTCCCCGGTTCCAACTGCGATCGGGATCTGGCCGATGCCATCACCAAGGTGACCGGCACCGCGCCCCAAATGGTGTGGCACGCCGAAACCACCCTGCCCCAGGGCCTTGATTTCATCGGCATCCCCGGTGGTTTCTCGTACGGCGATTATCTGCGCTCCGGCGCCATGGCCGCACGCTCGCCGGTGATGCAAGCCGTCGTCCAGGCTGCCGGCGAAGGTCGCACGGTGCTGGGCATCTGCAACGGCTTCCAGGTGCTCACCGAAACCGGCCTGCTGCCCGGCGCCCTGATGCGCAACGCCGGCCTCAACTTCGTCTGCCGCGAAGTGAAACTGGAAGTCGCCAACAGCCAGTCCATCTTCACCAGCCGCTACGCGCAGGGCGAAACCGTCACCATCCCCGTCGCCCACCACGACGGCAATTATTTCGCCGACGCCGAAACTCTCGCGCGCCTCGAAGGCGAAGGCCGCATCGCCTTCCGCTACGCCGAAGACATCAACGGCTCCGCCCACAACATCGCCGGCATCCTCAACGACGCCGGCAACGTGCTCGGCATGATGCCCCACCCGGAACGGCTGATCGAAGATGCCCAGGGCGGCACCGATGGCCGCCGGCTGTTCGAAGCCGTGCAGGCGGCGCTGGGCTGAGTTTCAAGGAAAAGTGATGCCTCCGGCGGGCAGGGTCGCAGACCCTGCACCCGTTCGTTTTGGATTGCCCCTTACTTCAAGCAATTGTCATGCTGGCGCAGGCCAGCATCCACCTTCGATCGGGTGCCCTCTCAGGTGAAAGGGCGCTTGCAGCGCAGTGGATGCTGGCCTGCGCCAGCATGACAAGGTGGGGAGGAAGGAAATACTGTCCTCGCCACCACACGGATTTCGCCGTCAGTCGATCCGGTTGAAATGGGTGGTTTCCAGCTTCGGCAAGGTGCCACCAGCCCAGACAATGGTTTCGGTCATCGATTTGCGGTCCTTGGAAACGGCATAGACCCGGGTCGAAACCGGCACACCGCCCTTGCCCAGCGTCATCACCAACGTATTCGTGGCCGGCTGACGCAGCGCAACCGTGTCGATGGCGCCCATGGTGCCACTGATTGTCACGGGCACGCCATCGGTGGCCGCGGTCGATTCCGCATGCTGGCTGGAACCATCGGGCGCCACGATCTCCACCAACGTGGTCCATTTCCCGTCCGGCGCGACGCGGAAGCTGATGGTGACCCGCTGCGGCCGTTCGTTTTCCGGGATCCGCGCCACGTCCAGCGCCCAGCTGCCAACCAATGGCGACGGCCTGGCGGCAATTGTCTGAACGGTCGGGGCATCTGTGGACGGCGTCGCCACGGCGACCATGGCAGCAGCGGCAAGCGGCAAGGCGATAAGCATGATGATCTGTCCCTTCGATCTGAACAGCCCGCCATTCGCGGGCTGGATCGAAGGGTTGACCGCCGCGTTGCCGGCCGGAAGATCGATTTTCCTGTCCCAGCTTTTCTGGGCATCCAAAAGGCGCGCCAGTTCACGGCTGCTGCCAACGCCGGTCTTGCGGCGGGCATCGCGCAACCGCTCGTTGATGGCAGTTTCCGTGCTGCCAAGCTGGGCGGCGATCGTCTTGACGGTATGGCCGGACGCCAACAGGCGCAGGACTTCCCGTTCGCGATCGGAAAGACCGGAAAACATCTCCGCTGAGTGTTCTGAAACCGTCACGCCCTGTGCTCACCACAGGCCGCAGATTGCGTCCATCCCAAATAATTTGGGGAACGGCGGGCTGTGCTGAAGGCACAGAACAGCAAGGTTCAGGGCCTCCGGCGGGCAGGGACTCGTCCCTGCACCCGTTCGTTATCAGTCGCGCCTCTCCCACCAGCGCCCATCATGCTGGCGCAGACCAAAAAACAAACGGGTGCAGGGACGAGTCCCCGCCCGCCGGAGGCCCTATTTCCGCTTGTCTCTGCTGCAGCGCTCCCGCACCGTTGCGGCGGGAGGCCACCATGCACACACGCCGTCAGATGCTCGCTTTCACTGGTGCGGCCACCTTGCTGCCGCACGCACTGCACGCCCAGCCGATGCCCGATCAGCTCGTGCTGCTCGGCACCGGTGGCGGGCCGACTCCGAAGGCGCTCAGGGCGGCGCCAGCCATGGCGTTGATGATTGGCGGGCAGCTGCACATCATCGATGCCGGCAACGGCGTCGCGCGACAGGCGGCGTTGGCGGGGTTGCCGCTGAAGAATTTGGCGCATGTGTGGATCACGCATCTGCACAATGATCATGTGGCCGATGCCTTCACCCTGCCGTGGCTGGCGTGGAGCGGGGCGTTGACGACGCCGGTGACGGTGCATGGGCCCAAGGGCATGAAGCAGATGGCGCGGGATTGGCTGCGCTTTGCGCGGGTGGATATCGAAACGCGGATGGCGGATGAGGGCCGGCCGGATTTGCGCAAGATGATCAGCGTGGCCGAGGTACAGCCGGGCGTGCAGCTGGAAGCAGGCGGCCTGAAGGTGACGGCGGCGCGGGTGGAGCATCCGCCTTTGGTTGACAGCTTCGCCTATCGCTTTGACTGGGCGGGCAAATCGGTGGTGTGGTCGGGCGATACGCGGCCGTGCCAGGCGTTGATCAATCTGGCGCGGGGGGCTGATTTCCTGGTGCAGGAAGTGATGTATCTGCCGGCGATGGAGCGGCTGATCGCCTCTGAATCGAACGCGCCAACCTTGCGCGCGCATCTGCTGGCCAGCCACACGCTGGCGGAGCAGGCTGGCGAGATCGCGGCGGCGGCGGGCGTGAAGACCCTCGTGCTCAGCCATTTCGTGCCGGGCGGCGATGCCAGCGTGACCGATGACATGTGGCAGACGGCGGCTGCCAAGGCGTTTGATGGCCGCATTATCGTTGGCCGCGATCTGTTGCGCCTGATGCTGTGATGGCGGCGCTGCCGGTGGGCGGCGGCGGGGCCTGATTGGAAATCCATTCTTAACGACTGCGATTCTCCCGGCTTGCGTCAGGAGATGCGTCCATCCTGGTGCGAATCTCCGCCGGGGTGGGCAGACGTGTTTCGCAAAATCAACGGCTTGGCGGAATCGACGCCAAGGGCTTGCCGGAAACGCAATCTTTGCTTAATAATATTGAAAGGAACGTGGATTGTTCCCCGGTTCAGGGAGGCTTAGACGCAGATGGCCAGTGTCCCACATGACGTGCTCGCGACTGGCAACAGGCTTTCGGGGAAAACGACCGTGTACAGCCCGGCTCTCACCGTTACCGCTCCCTCCACGCCGATGTCGCTGGCTGGCATTGCTCTGATGCCGCTGATGGCGGTGATCTGGCTGGTGATGGCCGCTGTGTCCGTTGTGATGCTGGCAGCGATGCTTGTGATTGATGCCGGCGCCTTCCTGGCGCGCGGTGGCCGCCCGAACCCGGCGCGCGCAACCCGGCGCCGCACCGCCCTGATCCCCAGCCTGTTCTGAAATCAGTCCGCTACACCCCCCCCGCTACACCTTCGTCTTGAACGGGGTGAAATCGGTCCCCGTGTCATAGACATCCAGGCCTTCGACGGCCTTGAACCACGCCACCACGCGATAGGTGACGGGCGTGAGCAGCGCTTCCCACAGGACCTTGAGCGCATAGTTGGTGGCCATCACGCTGAACACCAGCGCCGGTTCCCAGATCCCCCAGAAGGCCAGCGGATAAAAGATCAGGCTGTCCACGCCCTGCCCCACCACGGTCGAGCCGATGGTTCGCGTCCACAGCATGCGGCCGCTGGTGAGCAGTTTCATGCGGGCCAGGACGAAGGCATTGGCCATTTCGCCGGCCCAGAAGGCAAGGATGGACGCGAGGAAGATGCGAGGAACCTGACCGAACACCTCGGCCAGTGCGGCCTGGCCTTTCCAGCTCGGATCGGGCGGCAATGAGACCACGACAAAGCTCATGGTGGCAGCGAAGATCGAGGCGGCAAAACCCACCCACACCACGCGCCGGGCCCGGGCATAGCCATAGACTTCGGTGAGCACATCGCCGAGCACGTAGGAGAGCGGGAAGAACAAGATGCCCGCCCCGAACGTGACCGTGCCCCAGATCGGCACGTCCACCTGCGCCGGCTTGCTGGCGCCGATCAGGTTGGAGCAGATGAGAATGACAGCAAAGGCCGCCATGCAGAAATCATAATAGCGCAATTGCCGGCCGGCCAACGCATCGGCCGCCACAGCGCGGACGCCACTGGGTTCATGGGCGGCGGCTGCATCCAGCAGGGCCTTGGCTTCGGGATCGATCGACATGAACCGCACCATAGGCGGCCCGCCTGGCCGGCGGAAGGTGCCGGATGACGCAGTTCGCTTGTTCCCATTTTGTTCTTATTCTGCTATCCAGGGCGCATGGCTGATTCGCTGCCTCTGCGTTGGCTCTATCTTGATCTCAACAGCTATTTCGCCAGCGTTGAGCAGCAGATGAACCCGGCCCTGCGCGGCCGGCCGGTGGTGGTGGCACCGGTGATGACCGACAGCACCAGCGCGATTGCGGCAAGTTACGAAGCCAAGGCCTTTGGCATCCGCACCGGCACCAAGATCTGGCAAGCGAAGGCCATGTGCCGCGATGTGGTGATCGTGCCCGGCCGCCATGATGATTATGTGCGTTTTCACCACAAGGTGATCGACGAAGTGAACCGGCATGTGCCGGTCACCAACATCTGTTCCATCGACGAGGTGGCGTGCCGCCTGATGGACAACGAGAACAGCCCGGCCGCGGTTGCCGCCCTCGCAACGGCGATCAAGGCCGGGCTGAACGCCAATGTGGGCGAATGCCTCACCGCCTCCATTGGCGTTGC
>JAIXQM010000241.1 GCA_027485735.1 Sphingomonadales bacterium
CGTCGCCTTCGGGCGTGGCCATCAGGAACACGTGCTGATTGCGGCGGATATAGGCCATGATGTTGACGGCAACATCAGACCAGCCGCTGCCACCCAGCCGTTCAGCCACATAGCCATCAGTGCCGGGAAGAATTTCGACTTTGGAAACGCGATAATCAGCCATGGCGGCACCCTAGGGCTGGCAGAATCGATTCGACAATAGAAATTTGCCAATATTTAACCAAAATGAATACGGTTGCTGTCACCTGCGCGGAGCTGCGGCTTCAGCTACTCCGGTTGCCCGCGTCGTGATCAGGGCAGCAACAGGCTGCCGTCGCCATAGCTGTAGAAACGATATTCGTTCTCGATGGCATGGGCGTAGGCCTTGCGCATCACGTCCAGCCCCATCAGCGCGCTGACCAGCATGAACAGGGCGAACCAAGTAGGTTCAAAGGTGGAAGAAAAATAATGCAAATCTCTGGATTCCCATCGCAATTTTTCAGGCCACCCATCCACCACCCAACTGCGGCGGAGCGCGGTGCTGCCATCTGCGATAAGCCGGATGCGCACTGCTGCACAAGGTGGCACCCAGGTTCGCCCACCAGCCGCCCATTCGCACCTGTGGCAGCCGCATGGCGCGAGGCTGGGCCAAGGGGAAGCTCCGGCCACCCTGTCTGCCAGCGGGCACTGACAGGCAAGGCAGCCGGGATTGCACGTCACCCGGCCTTCCGAGCCCAATCCGCCCCCATGTGATCGGCGGCGGCATTGGCTGCGGCAAGCAGGGTATCGGTGCTGAGGTGGGCATAGCGCTGTGTGGTTTTCGTCTGGGCATGGCCCAGGATCGCGCCGACCACATAGAGCGACTGCCCGCTGTTCACGAGGTTGCTGGCGCAACTGTGCCTCAGGTCATGCATCCGAACATCAGGAAGCCCAGCCGCAATGCGTGCCGTGTGCCAAGCGTTGAACACCGAATGATACGGTTCCAGCGTGTCAGGATTGGGCACCACATAGGGGCAATCCTTCCAGCGAGGCAGTTGGGCCAGAACGTCCATGGCGGCCTTTGGCAAGGGCACGTGGCGTGTTTTTGACGTCTTGGCCCGGTGCATGGGAATGCGCCACATCTGCCGATCCAACTGGAACTCCTCCCACTTGGCATCAAGCAGCTCACGCTTGCGGCAACCAGTGAGCAACAGCAGCGCCACGATGTATTTGAGCTGGGTGTTGCTGCTGGCCTCGACAGCTTCCTGCAGGCGGCGGGTTTCCTCGGCAGTGAGGAAGCGTTCCACCTCGTTGTTGCAGGGTTTTTGCGGCACCCCCGCCAGAGGGTTCCGATCAGCGCCCGGCATGCCCCATTTCTTCGCCATCTTGTACATGTGGCACAGGATGACCTGCCAGCGATTGACCGTGGCCTGGGCATAGCCTTCAACGCGCACCTTGCTGTCCAGCCAATCCATGACCTCGGTCTGTTCAAGCTGATCGAGGTGCATCTTGCCGAACCGAGGCAGGACGTGATGCTTCAGATAGCGGGCATCGATGTCGGCACTGCGCTTGTAGGTGCGGACATACTCAAGGTAGCTTTTGCCCAGCTCGGCAATGGTGGGGATGCGACGAGTGACCTCCCGCACTTCGGCAGGGTTTTCGCCCACAACCACCCTGGACCGGATTTTGGTGGCTTCGCGCTTGGCCTTCTCGAAGGTCAAATCGGCCGATCCACCGATCTTGTACTGGCGCTGGCGACCATGGCTGTCCTTGTAGCGCAGGCTGTAGGTTTTGCTGCCAGTGGCCCGGACTTCAAGGATGAAGCCGGGGATCGTCTCATCATAATAGTCGATCTTCTGCCGCCCCTCAGGACAGGTGGCGGTCAACACGAAGTTCGCATCGAGTTTCACGACAGGCATGGTGATTTCCTTTCATTGTTGATGATGGAGAAGGCCGCTGCATCGGCAACAGCTCGGGATCGGCCAACGAAAGCCGACATTTGAAACAGGTTTTGCTTTGGTTTGTTTGGGTTAGGTGCCAGCAAAGGCGCATGGGACTTGGCAGGCGAAAGAAGGGAACAGCGCGCCCGGCAAGGCCCGAAATATACGCTCACACGCTTTCGGACCGGGTCTGCTGCCCCTCCCCCCACCCCAGGGGGAAAGGCGCTGGAAACTATCAATATTCGCGCTCGGCAGCCGGGGGGCTGCAGCAGGGGGCGGGTGGTGGCAGGCGGCGCGCGTTCTGTTGCGCCCACTTCGCCAAGGCCGACTGCGGTTCGACGTCCGCCGGCTTCAGGATTGGCCCATCAGGGCCTTCCCGGTTGCAGGGGAAACGCCATTTATAGATGCCTTTGACCTTTTTCGGGTCCCCGAGGAGCTGGCGCAAGGCGGCACCGGCCTCCCTCGCCTGGGCGTTGTGGGGGTTATCGATGCCAAGCAGCCGGAGCAGGCCGCTGGCGGTCACGTTTGGGTTATGCGGGTGGCCCTCGCGTGCTGGATCAAAATGGGCCTGGATCAGCTCATCTACCGCGCTGATGGTCTGATGCTGGACGTTGATTTCGGCAAGCTGGGCTTCCTCTTCCGGTGTCAGCCACCATTGCGCACCGGCTTGAAGATCAAGGGCGAGCTGGGCGTAGAGCTGCTGCATGTCGATGCCGTGGTCAGCATCAAGCTTCACCACGGGGATCGTCCACCAGCGGCTGTTGCCGGTCGCATCAACCAGAAACCGGGCATCGTTGACGGTGGCAACGAACACGGTGCGGCGGGGATATTCGGATTCGACCTTGGCATAAGGCCGGCGCACCTTGTCGGTCGGCGATGTCAGAAACCCCTTCAGGCGAGCCACATCCTTGCGGAATGAGCTTTCCAACTCACCGATTTCGACGATCCAGTGGGTGATGGCGCCAAGGACGGAATCCTTGTTGCCGACATCCAGATGGTGATCGATCTTCACCAGCTGATCCCGCAAGGCGAGGTGTGAGACGGTTGCCCGAACCCAGGTCGTTTTGTTGATGCCTTGGTCACCCTGGAGAACCAGCACACCGCGCGTGCGGAAGTCCGACTCTAGGGTGACAGCCGCAACCGCGCTGAGCAGCCATTTGCGCAGCAGGGTCTCCTTCAAGTCAGCTGGATAGTCTGGTGCCGTTTGAACAGTGGCATAGATTGCCGGCAACCGGTCGATGCCGTCCCAAGGCTTACTGCCAATCCAATCGGCGACCGGATTGTAGGCGTGCCTGTCGGCGATGACATCTATGAAAGCCGGGATATTGCCGGTGGCCAACCCATAGCGGGCCGCCATGCTGATGATGAGTGTCAGCCCCACATTGTCGCGATTGTCGGCCGTGGCGAGATGGCCCGGTGCGTCGATCTCGACCTTCTTTTTGACCAGATTGTACCTGACCTTGAAGCCCTCCTTCGCGAGGATGGTTTCAAGATTTTCGATCGTGCAGGGGATGATGTCGTTGCCCCTGTATTCCGGTGCGTCCGGAAGTTCACGATTGGAGACCTTCCGCTTGATGCGGACCGGCGCAACCGTGGTTTCCGGATTGGCTGCGTTGTCGGTGGCAACGATTGGTCGGCCGGTTTCGGCAGGCGGCGGTGGCGGTGTTGCAGCTTCTGCGATAGTTTGATCTGCAACCGGCACAGTCTCAGGCGCCGCCAAAGGGCGGTCATCTGGTGATGTGGTCATTGTAGGGCAATCCTTAGCTGGCGAGGCCCTGTATTTGGACTCCCGCTGTGGGTGCACTGCCAGCTTAGCGAAGGATCAATTTTCAAAAGGTTTTAACAGCGAGGTTGTGCTTACTCGCCTGAACTTCCCAACTACAGGCCGACGCGTTGGGCGTCAAGATCGCGCCGAGGCCCAGGAACCCCCGGAGAGCGCCGGCACTGCCCGGCCAGGGGGGGGGGTGGCCAGGCCCGCCCCCGAAACGGCCACCAGCGGCCCACTCTGGGCGTCGGGGGGCAGGGACGGTGGCCTACCCTCCGCCGGGGTCCGGCCGGCGGGTGAGCGCCAGCCAGACGAGCACGGCACCGGCAACCATTATCGATGGGCCGGATGAACTGCAGGCAATGCCCAGCAAGAGAAAGGCCGCCATTAGGCCAAAGGTCTCCCGCGTTCGAAAGCAGACGCCCCAGAGCAAGACAATGAAGTCTAGCACAGAAGCGACGAATGCCAGCGACTGAAGAATGGCCAGCAGCACAAAGACAAGCATGAAGTATCCCACGATTTTCATCGCAAGTTCCTTTCTTGATTTTACGATCGCAGCTTATTGATAAGCTATGCTATCAAATAAGATGTCATTAGTTGCGTACAAGAGATTTATTGTTCAGCACCTTCCGCAAATTCATTGCATAGGCTGATCAGGCGCGGTTCCACGCCTTCGGCATCTTGGACAAACAGGATCGCCCCGTCGCCCCAATCGCTGAATATCCAGACGATTTCGAACCAGCCGTCATGACACTTGATCCACTCGTGGCCGATTTCGAAGGGGTTGAAGCCGAGGGCGGATTGCAATTGAACCAGCGTGTCGCCGGCTTCGAACACGACGATGCGGACGAGTTCGCCAAGATCAGTCCCATCGCCCTGATCGATTTGGCCCAGCCGCATGGACAGGAGCGCACGAAACCGAGGATCGGGATGGTTGGCTGCGGCGGAGTGCATCGCCGCTGAGTTGCGCAGTGAAAGCATGAGTGTTCTCCTTCAAACAAAGAAAAAGCGCCCAAGGAGGATTCCCTGGGCGCTGCGGTTGCGGTGGTTTGTGGTGGTTTGTGGTGGTTTGTGGTGGTTCAGCTCAGCGGCAAGCGAACATGCCGATGAACAGATGGCTGAAATGAAAAACGCCCCGGAGTTTCCTCCGAGGCCCTTGGCGCCAAGATGATGGCTTGGTTCACATCAAGTCTTCAATCGGTTCTCCTTTGAAGTGGACTTCGATGGCATAGTCCTTTGCATAGGAAAGTTCCTGGCCATTCAGGTACCATTTGCGAATGAACTCGCCGACGGTAAGGGCTGCCTTGTCACGCACAAACTGCTTATATTCCGGTTGTTTGGCGCGTGAGGCGAGCTTGGATGAAATCTGCTTCCGCAGTCGGTCCAACACCTCCCGATCCTTGATGATCGGGCAGCCGTGCAGGGCCTCTTCGGTCGCGGCTGTATCGAAGGCGACGGGGATTGCCGGTTCCAACGGCGGCGCCACCACAAGGACACGCTTGTCAGGCGTGATTTTGGCCTTCCATTCGGGAGCAAGCCGCACGCGGTAGGTGAATTGCGCCTGGACAGTGACGACGGCCTCGGTCGGGCAACCCGGAACCTCGATGCCGAAAATCTCACCCGCCTCTTCCTTGGTGAACTGCTGCTTGTAGACGACCTTGCCCACCTCCAGCAGGCCGCCATTGGTGCGGAAGACAACCGGGACATCGCCGGTGGCCGCAGTGATTACCTGGCCGGGATCGTGAAACTTGCGATAGGCGACAACGCTAATGGCGATCAGCGCCACCGCCATAATCGGCAGAATGACGTTTCTGTTCATAGCTTCTCCTTCGGGGTTGGGAGCTTCACGCTCCGATGATTATCGGAACGCCAGCCCTTTGCTAGAAAAATGAGACTCATAGTCCGTGGCCTGATCGACCACAGTCCGGCTCGATCCAGACGATGGACGTCCGGCACCGATTGGCTGCAAACATGAAGCGGCTGCGCAAAGAGCGCGGCTGGTCACAGGAGGTGCTGGCCGATCAAGCAGGCCTTGATCGGACCTATATCAGCGGGATCGAACGAATGGTCCGCAACCCGACGATTACCGTCGTTGAGCGGATTTCGAAGGCGCTGACTTGCGAGCTGGGCGACTTGCTAGATAACTGAGTTGCGGCTCTAAGGGGCTACCTGATCTGTTAACCGACCGTGATTTGCAAATTAGGCTTTGGAATCGAACTCTTGCTGCCAGTAGAATGACTGGACATGCCCCGCTTCAGTAGGTGACAAGAGTCACACGGAGGTATGCAGGTGATTCCATCACAGAAGGTCTACAGCAGCGACACAGCGACGTACGAGCAAAAATCTGTCCGTGCGCGCCTTGAGGCGATGTTTCTGAATAATGTTGGTTTAGTCGTGACACGTGCCCAGATACTTGCGGCGGCTCGTGACCCAGAGACCGGTAAAGAACCGGAGAACTGGCACCAGCGACTGTCTGAACTTCGGACAGACCGAGGATACACTATTCTCTCTTGGCGAGATTGGAGTGCTCTTCGACCCGAAGAGTATGTATTGGCCAGTGCTGAACGCCGAGAGATCGCCGCAAAACGTGTGCGGCCTACTCCCGCAACATGGGCCGCTGTACTGGCACGTGCGGGTACAGCGTGTGAATGGCGAGAGGATGGGCAACTTTGTGGTCTCAAAGAGGGCGCCCTGGATCCTATCGGGGGCGGAACTGTAAAATTGACGCCCGACCATACCACTCCGCACTCGGTTGATCCGAACTCGGACCCAACTGAACCGGGACACTGGCAGGCGCTTTGTGGGCGGCATCAAGTCATGAAGAAGAATTTTTGGGATGGCACTTCAGGAAAAATTAACGTTACTGCCATATTGCAAGCTGCAAGTGTCGATCAAAAAAGGCAGGCGCTCGAATTCCTCAAAGGATATTTTGCTGAGGAACTTCCTAAATAGTGATATGGATTGGCAGGTCCAGAAGGTCGGTCTTTCCTAAGAGGCGGGCGCCAACGCCTTTTGTTGCAGCAAGTAACGTTGCTGTACCTTTTGGTGAGCGAAGTGCCTCAAAAATGGAGCGCTGATACTGCTTTGGCAAACGAACTCGATATACACAATCAGTAATTGGGGCTTGCCCTGAAACGACTATTCCAACCTTAGTATGCAGATTTCTATCAACTCGCGCCATCAATATGTCTCCTGGCTCAGCCAAAACCTGATTTGTTTTGGCAGGCGTTGAAGTGAGAGAGTCAAAATTTAGCAAGCCGTCGAAATTCGACGAAAAATCTGTTGTATGAAAAGCATAGTGTCCAAGGAAATTCTTTTCCGTGCTACTGAACGAGCCTCTTTTGATTTCCGCCCCAATGGTCCGAAGCGTGATGAGACTGCCCGCGTCGCTGGTAATCACCTTATGGAAATCGAAATCCATCCGTTGTTGAGCTAGATCGCTTGAAATAGAAATTGGCTCCGAAATTCCCGCGTCTGGGTCATATCGAAACAATTGAACATTTTTAGAAGGCCCTTCGTTCTTTGTAAGGGTCAATATGAAGCACCTTGCTTCAGTGTCGTGGAACGAGTGGCTAGGCAGTTGAATAACTGAATTCAGTCGATGTGCAGTTAGGATGGCTTGTCGAAATGCTGACATGCGCGAGCCGGTAATAAGGCCATCTGGGACAATCAGAACCAAGCGCCCCCCATCGCGCAGCATGCGAAGATTCTGAGCTAGAAATAATATTTCTGAAGTGACTTCGGCGGTAGATCGACATGCCATCGCAAGATCAGCACCTTGAAGAATTTGTGCATACGCTCTGTCCCACTTTGGTCGAAAGAAAGGTGGATTGCATACTGCTAGATCGAAAAAATTATAGTGTGACAACGTGTTTGAAAGACCGGGATCGAAGACATTTTCAATATGATGGAAATGATTTCTACAGCCAGTCGTTTCAATATTTTTGTGGATGATTTCTACAACATCGGGATCAACATCGACGGTAACGGCCCTTACCGTGCTCCATTTTCTGGCAATCGCGACTGATAGCGAACCCTCTCCTGCCCCCAAGTCTAGGACACTTTCCGGTTCGAAATCGGTCAACTGGCTTGCCAATAAATCGCCAACTGAGGTCCGCGTGTAAAAACGGTTCAGGTCACCTTGCCGCTTTGACGCGAAATTTGAAGCCATGGTCCGATCCTAGCTCACAAGGCCCGCACAGTCACGAAGGGTAGAAAGAGGCTTTGGCAGTCTTCTGAGGTCATAGGACAGGCTCTGCAATTCAGATGTTCGCTGTTTGTTCATATAGGCAAAACAGGATAGGCGATAGTGCATTTTAGACAGATCACTCATCAGGGCAGCAGCAGGCTTCCATCGCCATAGGAATAGAACCGATACTCGTTCTCGATGGCATGCGCGTACGCCCGACGCATCACGTCTAACCCCATCAAAGCACTGACCAGCATGAACAGGGTCGAGCGCGGTAAGTGGAAGTTGGTGATCAGGCCGTCGATGGCCTTCCAGCGATAGCCGGGCGTGATGAAGATCGAGGTGTCGCCTGAAAAAGCCCGGATGGCACCGCCCTTGTCGGCGGCGGATTCGAGCAGGCGCAGGGAGGTGGTGCCCACGGCAATGATGCGACCACCCGTAGCCCTGGCGGCGTTGAGGCGCAGCGCGGTCTGGTCGTCGATGCTGCCCCATTCGGCGTGCATCTGGTGATCTTCGATCCTGTCTGCCTTCACCGGCAGGAAGGTGCCGGCACCCACGTGCAGCGTCACGGTCTCGCGTGAGATGCCGGCTGCGTGCAGGGCAGACCACAGGCGCGGGGTGAAATGCAGGCCGGCGGTGGGGGCGGCAACGGCGCCGTCCTTGACGGCATGCAGCGTCTGATAATCGCTGAAATCCTGAGCATCGATGCCGCGCCGGCGGGCAATATAGGGCGGCAACGGCATTTCGCCCACGCTGTGCAACGCCGATTCCAGCGGCTGGCCTGCGGTTTCGAACTGCCAGAGCACGCCGCCCTCGTCGGCCTTTTCGATCACCTCGCCGATCAGCACGGCGCTGCCGCCCTGGCTGAAGTCCACACGGGTGCCCGGTTTCAGGCGGCGGGCGTTCTTGACGAAACTCCACCAGCGGTTGCCGGTCTCGCGCTTGTGCAGTGTCACACCAATGGCGGCTTCGCCCACCTTGGCGAACAATTGCGCCGGGATCACGCGTGTGTCATTCACCACCAGCACGTCGCCAGGGCGCAGCTGGCCGGGCAGATCGGTGAAGTGGAGATCGTCCAACACACCAACATCCCTGCCGCGTACGGTCAGCAGCCGGGCGCTGTCGCGCGGTATCACCGGTCGCAGCGCGATGCGGTCTTCGGGCAAATGGAAATCGAAATCATCAACCAGCATCGGGGGAACAGCCCTTTGGTCGGAGGAAGAGGGAGGGGCTCAGCGGGGCGGCTGCGGCCCCGATTGCGTGCCGGATGCCGGTGGGGGCAGATTCAGTACACCCGCTGGAATCGGCGAGGCCTTGGCCTTCAGCGCTGCAAAATTGGGCGGCGACACCTTGTCGGCCGCGATGCTGGCCTTGATGATGCGGCTGGGATTTTCCGGCGGCTCGCCCTTTTCGATGCCGTCCACATAGGCCATGCCTTCCACCACGCGGCCCCACACCGTGTAGGTGCGATCCAGCTTCAGGGCGGGCATCAGCACGATGTAGAACTGGCTGTTGGCGCTGTCGTCGCTCTGCGAACGCGCCATGGCGGCAGCGCCGCGCACGTGCGGCAGATCGTTGAATTCGGCCTTCAGATCGTCGAGCTTGGAGCCGCCTGTGCCGGTGCCGGTGGGATCACCGCCCTGCGCCATGAAGCCATCGATCACGCGGTGGAAGACGGTGCCATCGTAAAAACCCTGGCGCGCCAGCGTGCGAATGCGCTCCACATGCTTGGGCGCCACATCCGGGCGCATGACGATCTTGACGCGGCCGCCCGACGACAGATCGAGCACCAGGATATTTTCCTGGTCCACCTGGGCGATCATGCCGGCAATGTTGGACGGTGCCGCCATTTCCGGCAGCTTGGGCGGCGCCTTCAGATCCTTGGGATCGATGCGCTGCTGCTGGGCCAAAGCCGGTCCGGCAGCCAGAGTGAACACAGCAGCAATCAGCAACGGCAATCGCATCATTGGCCTTTCAATCCGGTTTCCGCGACCCTGGCCACCACATCGGCAGCAATACGGGGCGGGACGAACTTGCGGATGTCGCCACCATAAACAGCAATTTCCTTGACCAAACGTGAAGCGATCGGCTGCAAGGCGACATCGGCCATCAGGAACACCTGCTCGATATCGTCATTCAACGCCCGGTTCATGCCGGTCATCTGGAACTCATATTCGAAATCGCCGGCTCCGCGTAGGCCGCGCACGATTACCGTGGCGCTCAACCGCTCGGCAAAGGTCATCAGCAACTCATCGAAATCGGCAACGTCCACGTTGGGGATGTCAGTGGTTTCGCGGATGATCTGCGCCTTGCGCTCCGCCAGCGTGAACATCGGCGATTTCGATGGGTTGGTGGCCACACCAATCACCAGCCTGTCCACCAGCCGCGCGCCACGGCGGATAATGTCCATATGGCCAAGGGTCATCGGATCGAAAGTGCCGGGATAGACGCCAATGCGGGTCATGAGGCTTGCTCCTTACCGATCACGCTCGACAGCGAAACGCGCAATGGCGCGCAGCAGATCGGCCTCTGGGCCGAAACCGGAAAGATGGGCGATGGCCTGATCGATCAGGGCATTGGCCTGGCTGCGGGCGCGTTCGACCCCCAGCAAGGAGACGAATGTCGCCTTGCCGGCGGCGGCATCCTTCTGCACGGCCTTGCCGGTCTTGGCGGACTCGCCTTCCACGTCGAGCAGATCATCGGCGATCTGGAAGGCCAGGCCGAGATCGCGGGCGTAGGCGCGCAAGCTTTTCTTGTTGGCTTCCGATGCTCGGCCCATGATTGCGCCGGCTTCCAGGCACCACACGATCAGTGCGCCGGTTTTCAGCTGCTGCAGCCGGGTGATGCCGGCCAGATCATAGGTCACGTCGCCGGCCACCAGGTCCATCATCTGGCCGCCGGCCATGCCGGCCGGGCCGGACTGGACGGCAAGTTGGGTGATGAGTTCCAGCCGGGCGACTGGATCTTGGTGGGTGGCAGGATCGGCCAGGATTTCAAAGGCCAGATCGTGCAGGCAATCGCCGGCCAGCACGGCGGTGGCTTCATCGAAGGCCTTGTGCACGGTGGGCTTGCCGCGGCGCAGGTCATCATCGTCCATGCACGGCAGATCGTCGTGGATCAGGCTGTAGACATGGATGCACTCGATCGCGAGCGCGACCCTGAGCGCCTGTTCGCGTGGCACATGGAAGATATCGCAGGCCGCAATCACCAGCAGCGGGCGCATGCGTTTGCCGCCGCCGATCGTCGCATGGCGCATGGCTTCATACAGGCGAGCGCGGCTATCATCGGGCACGGCCAGCAGCCGATCGAAACGCTGATCGATTGCCTTGCCGATGGCATCAAGGGCTGGCTTCAGGCTGAGCGAGGGCTGCACCATGTCCGTTCGCCCTTATTGCGCGTCAAAGGGGCGGGTGGCGACGGCTTCGCCGGCGGCATTCTGCTGGATCTGTTCGATGCGCATGCGGGCATCGTTCAACCGGGTTTCGCACAGCGATTTCAATGACTGGCCGCGTTCATAGAGCGCGATGCTGTCATCGAGGCTGAGATCGCCCGATTCCAGCTTGCGCACGATGTCTTCAAGCTCGCGCAGGGCGTCTTCGAAGCTGGGCTGGGGGGCAGCGGGCGTGTCCATGAACGCCGTATCTGGACGGGCGCGGGCGCGTGGTCAAGCCGGGCGCATGCTTGCGAACATCAATCCGCCTTGCCAGCCCGGCGCCGCGGCGCGACACTGTTGAAAAATCGATCAAGGAGATGAGACATGCCAACCTCCACGCGCGCTGCCGTGCTGCGCCAACGAGGGCAGCCCTACAGCATCGAAACTGTGGAGCTGGCCGATCCCGGGCCGGGGCAGGTGCTGGTCAAGCTGGCGGCGTGCGGCATCTGTTTCACCGATGTCGGTGTGCAGCGCTATGAACAGGGCACACCGCTGCCGCAGGTGCTGGGCCATGAAGGCGCTGGCACGGTGCTGGCCGTGGGCGCGGGCGTCACCAACGTGGCCGCCGGTGACCGGGTGGTGCTGAGCTATGCCAGTTGCGGGGCCTGCCCCAGTTGCAGCCATGATCACCCGCAATATTGTGCCAACTTCATGGCGCTGAACTATGCCGGCGTGCTGCCCGATGGCCGGGTGCCAATGAGCCAGAATGGCTCGCCGATCTATGGCGGCTTCTTTGGCCAATCCAGCTTTGCCGATCATGCCATTGCCTATGCGCGCAACACGGTGAAACTGGCCGATGATGTGCCCTTCGCGCTGGCGGCGCCGTTTGGTTGCGGCCTGCAGACGGGGGCTGGCACCGCCTACAACACGTTGAACGTACAGGCCGATCAGGCCTTTGCGGTGATGGGTGCCGGTTCAGTGGGGCTGGCGGCGCTGTTGGCCGCCGTTGATCGCGGCTGCCACACCATCATCGCGGTCGATCGCGTCGCCGAACGGCTGGACCTCGCCCGGAAACTCGGCGCGACGCACACGATCTTGGCCGATGGGCGCGACCTGATGCTGGCGCTGCGCGAGGTGGTGGCGACCGGCATCGATCGCATCGTCGATACCACCGGGGCCTCAGCCGTGATCCGCGCCGGTCTGGAGGCGCTGGCCAGCAGGGGGGAACTCGCCATGCTGGCCGTCACCGCGCCGGGCACCGAAATCACGTTCAACCCCAACACACTGCTGGGCGGGCGTTCGTTGCGTGGCGCCGTGGAAGGCGATGCCGATCCGCAGAGCTTCATCCCCTGGCTGATCGACCGCCACCGTGCCGGCCGCTTCAATCACGCACCGCTGGTGACGGAATATCCGCTTGCAGCCATCAACGAAGCTGTGGCCGATATGGCCAGCGGCAAGGCGGTGAAGCCGGTGCTGGTGATGGAGTGAGCTATTTCCCGGTGAATGCCGCCGGCCGCTTCTGCAGGAAGGCGCTGACACCCTCCACGAAATCGGCGCTGCGCCCGGCCAGAAGCTGGTTGCGGCGTTCCACCATCAGGCCTTCGGACAGCGACACATCCAGGCAATCGCGAATGCCCTGGCGGATCAGCGCATAAGACTTGGTCGGCCCCTTCGCCAGTTTCTCGGCCACGGCACGGGTGGCTGCGGCCAGATCGGCATCATCAACCACCTTGTAGACCATGCCCCAATCCAGCGCGGTTTCGGCCGGGATGCGTTCGCCCAGCATCATCATGGCCTGCGCCCGCGCGCGGCCGGCCAGCCGCGGCAGCAGCCAGGTCGAACCGACGTCGGGCACCAGGCCGATGTTGACGAAGGCCTGCAGGAAATAGGCGGATTTCGCCGCAATCACGATGTCGCCGGCCAGCGCATAAGAACAGCCGGCACCGGCCGCGACGCCGTTGACCGAGGTGATGAACGGCACCGGCAGCGCAAAAAGCCGTTCCAGCAGCGGGTTGAAATGCGATTCGAGCACGGCACCGGCATCCGGCGGGCCCGATCGTTTCGCGCCACCACCGGCACCGCCGCCGGCCAGATCGGCGCCCGAACAGAAACCGCGCCCGGTGCCAGTGAGCACCAGCACGCGCGCCGTGCCTTCGTCGCGCACCCGGTCCACCACGTCGATCATCTCTTCGATCACGCCCACGTGGAGCGCGTTCATCACCTGCGGCCGGTTGATGGTGAGGGTGGCGATGCCTTCGGATTCTTCGAACAGGACGTGGGTATAGCTCATGACGGTCTCCCTTTGGCCGTCACGATAGGGGGCGTGGGCGCACCCCGTCACCCCATCAATCAGCCAAGGTGAATCGCTTACAGGTCGGGCATCACTTCCATGATCGCCGCCAGGCAATCACGGCCCAGTTGCATCGAACGCTGCGGCGACCAGCCAAACTCGGCGCAGGGCAGATCATCATTGTCCTTGAACGGCATTTCCAGTGTCATGGCCAGGCAGCCGAACCGCTCGGCCAACTGGTTGGTGCTCATGGCCAGATTGGCGGTGCCGGGGCGGGCGACGGGATAGCCTTTCGCGGTCTGGAAATCCGGCGTTATCCGCGCCAGCCGCGCCTTGTAATCGGCGAGCAGCGCCAGCTGTTTCGGCGTGATCGACGGGATGCCTTCGAAGCCGGCGATGAACACCTGCGGGATGGCTTCATCGCCATGCACGTCCATGGCGAGGTGGCAGCCGGTCTTGTCCATTGCACCCAGCACGCACAGCACTTCCGGCGATTTTTCGGCCGACGGCGCGTTCCATTCGCGGTTGAGGTTCACGCCGGCGGCGTTGGTGCGCAGATGGCCGCGGAAACTGCCATCAGGGTTCATATTGGGCACGATGTGGAAGGTTGCCTGTTGGCGCAACAGCCTCGCCACCGGGTCGTGCGGGTCAGCCAGTCGCTCCAGCGCACCTTCCATCCACCATTCGGCCATGCTCTCGCCCGGATGCTGGCGGGCATAGAGCCACACGGTCTTGGCGCCATCGCCCACGATCAGCCGGTCAATCGCCCGGCCATCAAGGCTGTGGCCCAGCACATCGGCGCGCACGCCGGGCCGGGTGGCGGTGCGGGCGATCAGGTCATGGTGCCGCTCCATGGAATACGGCGCGAAATAGGCCAGCCACAGCTGGTCAACGCTGGGCGTCACTTCGATGGTGAGCGTGCCGTTGGCGGATTTGGCATCGAAACTGGTCAGCGCGCGCCGCCACGTCTGCCGGTCCACCGATACGCAGGCGCGATAGCCCGGCCAGCCGCCGGGATAGGCGCAGTTGTTCAGATCGATGATGCGGATGATGCAGCGCTGGTCCTTCGCTCCAGAAAGGCGAAAGTGGAACCATTGATAGAA
>JAIXQM010000225.1 GCA_027485735.1 Sphingomonadales bacterium
ACCAGCCGCGCTTCCTCCGGCCCGTCCCACACGCTCGTCACTTCCACGCGCTCGCCACTGGTGTGGGCGGTGAACAGCGCCTTGCCCAGCCGGCCGCGGTTGTGCGCGATCAGCGTGTTGGCAGCGGCGAGGATGTGCGGCGTGGAGCGGTAATTCTGTTCCAGCCGGATCATCTTGGCGCCGGGAAAGTCCGCTTCGAACCGCAGGATATTGGCCACTTCGGCGCCGCGCCAGCTGTAGATCGACTGATCATCATCGCCGACGCAGGCCAGGTTGCGCGCCGGCCCCACCAGCGATTTCAGCCACTGATACTGGGCGCTGTTGGTGTCCTGATATTCATCCACCATCACATATTTGAAGCGACGCTGATAATCGGCCTGCACATCGGGGTGCTGGCGGAAAATGGACAGCATGTGCAACAGCAAGTCGCCGAAATCGCAGGCGTTCAGCGCCTTCAGCCGCTCCTGATAGCGCGCATACATGGCAGCACCACCGCCGTGCGCACCATCGGCGTAGGCGAAACTCTCGCCGCCTGGCACATCGGCGGGGAGCTGCCCCTTGTTCTTCCAGCGATCGATCAGCCCGGCGAGTTGCTTGGGTGGCCAGCGCTTGTCGTCGATGCCGGCTTCGGCCACCACCTGTTTCAGCAGGCGCAGCTGATCATCGGTGTCGAGAATGGTGAACTGCGCATTGAGCCCGACCAGTTCGGCATGGCGGCGCAGCATCTTCGCCGAAAGTGCGTGAAACGTGCCGAGCCACGGCAGGCCTTCCGCCATCGGCCCCAGCAGCATTTCGGTGCGGTGACGCATCTCGCGCGCGGCCTTGTTGGTGAAGGTGACGGCCAGCACTTCTGACGGCCAGGCGAGCCGGTTGAACAGGATATGCGCCAGGCGGGCGGTGAGGGCTTTCGTCTTGCCGGTGCCGGCGCCGGCCAGAATCAGCACCGGGCCTTCGGTCGTCGTCACGGCCTCGCGCTGCGGCGGATTCAGCCCGGCCAGCCACGGCGGCTCACGGGTCGCAGAATCATGGGCCACGGGCAGGGTCATATGTGAACAAGTAAGGAACAACGTGGCCGCTGCCAAGCCGCAAACCACCCCCTGACTCAAAGCGCCGCGGCTGCCGCCGTTCCCTTGGTTGGTGCCCGACAGCCAAGGATGACACGATGACCGCCATGCTTAAGCCGCCGGTGCAGATGGTGCGCGATGTTGGCTGGAAGCAAGTGCTGGGGCTGGGCCAGGCAGAAGACGGTTTCTGGGGCCGGATCCGTCGCCTGCAACTGGCGCAGCTTGATCGCAATGTGCCGTTCAATGTCGGCCTGCTAACTGTAAACCTGGTGCTGCTGGTCGCAGGTTTTGGCCCCCGTGTGGGCTTGGCGGGTCTGGCGCCTTGGTTGGGCGGCATTGCGTTCATGGCATCGCTTTGGGTCGGCCGCCGCCTGCTCAACCCTGCGGGCAATGCAAACAAGACCGCCACGCGTTTAGAATATTGGAAAGTGGTGGTCGAAACTTCGGCGCTGGGGCTGTTCTGGGCTGGCCTGGTCCATGCGATGATGCCGGTGCTTCCCACCGATGGGCAGGCAGTGCTGATGTTTGAATCTCTGGTCTTCCTCGGCACCGCCACCATTTGCGTCATCACCCTGCCGGTGGCGATGCTGATGATCTTCGCGCTGGTTGGCACGTCGATGGTGGTTTCGGTTCCAGTCGGGGCGCCGCTCGACCATTTCATGGTGGTGCTGGGGCTGGTCACGATTGGTCTGACGCTGATGCGGACGTCGCTGGTTTCCACCTACAACATGATGGCTCGGATGAAGAGCGAGGTCGATCTGCAGGAACAGGGCGAGGTGGTGCGGCTGCTGCTCAACGAATATGAAGCGAACGGATCGGATTGGCTGCTGGAACTGGATGGCCGCGGCTGTCTCACCCATGTCACCACGCGCTTTGCCGATGTCGCCCGCCGCCGCCGGGCGGACATGCTGGGCCAGCCACTGCTGGCGCTGCTGGATCCGGTGCAGGGCGGGGCGACCACGGCGGCGCTGGCCCATGCCCTGCGCGAGCGTGAGGCGTTTCGCGATCTGGTGGTGCCGGTGCCGCTGGGCCGCGATCTCAGATGGTGGGCCTTGTCGGGCACGCCGAAACAGGATGCGGCGGGCAATTTCACCGGCTTTCGCGGTGTAGGCCGCGATGTGACCGAGGTGCGGCGCAGCCAGGAACGCATCGCGCAACTGGCGCGCTTCGATCCGCTCACCGGGTTGGCCAACCGCAGCCTGTTCCGCGAATCGCTGGATGATCTGGTTGAAAATGCTGCCCTATCGGGCCGGCCGGCGGCGCTGCTGTTTGTCGATCTCGATCGATTCAAGGCGGTGAATGATTGCTTTGGCCATGCTGCCGGCGATCTGCTGCTGCGCCAGGTCGCGCAGCGCTTGGCGGCGTTGGTAAAGGCGCAGGTGAAGGGCGGCGCCACCATCGCGCGGTTGGGCGGCGATGAATTTGCCATCGTGCTGCCCGATGGCAGCGGTGATCGCGCCGAAAAACTGGCGCAGCGCATCGTGAAGGACATGGCCCGGCCGTTCCCGCTGGGTGACGAAGGCCGCGCCGGTGCCGCGGTGGTGGGTGCTTCGGTGGGCTGGGCGCTGGCGCCGTTCGATGCCGATACGCCGGAAGATCTGCTGCGCTGCGCTGATCTGGCGCTCTATCGGGTAAAGGAACAGGGCCGTGGCGCGGCTTGCCGCTTTGCCCCGGAAATGGCTCAGGCCGTGGCCGAGCGCCGCAAGCTGGAAGCCGATCTGGCCGCCGCGCTGGAGCGTGGCCAGTTGCGGCTGCTGTTCCAGCCGGTGGTGGACTCAACGGATGAACGCATCACCGGGTTCGAAGCTCTGCTGCGCTGGCATCACCCGGAACTGGGCGTGGTGTCCCCGCTGGATTTCGTGCCGGTGGCCGAGGAAACCGGCCTGATCGTGCCGATCGGCGCTTGGGTGATCGACGAGGCGCTGGCCTGGGCGACGCGCTGGCCGGCGCATGTGAAAGTTTCGGTCAATCTGTCGGCGGTGCAGGTGGAGGAGGCGAGCCTGCCCGACGTGATCGCCGCCGCGCTGGCCCGCCACCAGATCGGCCCGGAGCGGTTGGAACTGGAGATCACTGAAAGCCTGTTCCTGGCGGAAAAGCCGGCCGTGATCGAGGTGCTGGCGCGGCTGACGGCGATGGGGGTGAGTTTCGCGCTGGATGATTTCGGCACCGGTTATTCGGCACTGGGCACGCTGCAGAAGGCCAGCTTCAGCCGCATCAAGATCGATCGCAGCTTTGTGGCGCGGGCCTCGGCGATGGGCGATGAAGCCAGCGCCATCATCCAGGCCATCGTGCGGCTGGCCGCCAGTCTCGACATGCAGACCACCGCTGAAGGCACCGAAACCCGTGCCGCCTTCGAATTGTGCCGGCAACTGGGCTGCACGCAGGTGCAGGGCTATCTGTTCGGCAAACCGATGCCACCCGAAGAAGCCACAAGGCTGGTGTGCGAGGCGGTGGGAGCCTGAGGCCTATTCGTCCACCCAGCTTTGCAGCAGCGTGTGGGCGATGGCCAGCGGCGGCGGCGCGAGGAAATCGCCGTTACCAGCCAGCGCGGCGCGTACTTCCTCCTTCGTCACCCATCGCACTTCTTCCAGTTCGTCTTCGTCCAGCCGCACCTCGAAACCATCGGCTTCGGCAAAGGCGGCCATCATCAGGCTCGATGGGAAGGGCCAGGGCTGGCTGGCGAGATAGCGCACCCGGCGGGTGGTGATGCCGGCTTCTTCCCACAATTCGCGGCGCACGGCTTCTTCCAGGCTCTCGCCCGGCTCCACGAAACCGGCCAGTGCCGACAGGAACCGCTTGGGAAAGCGCGGCTGGCGGCCGATCAGGGCGTGGCCATCCTTGATCGCCAGCATGATCACCACCGGATCGACGCGCGGGAAATGTTCGGCCTTGCAGGCGACGCAGCTGCGGGCATAGCCGGCCTTCGAAAGCTCGGTCTTGCCGCCGCACACCGCGCAGAAACCGTGGCGCTGGTGCCAATCGAGGATGGAGCGGGCCTGCGCCACGATCGCTGCCTCCGGCGCTGCCAGCAGAGCGCCGGCTGCACGGGCATCGAGCAGCTTGCCGCCGAAATCGGCCACCAGTTCATCCGATGGCGCCGCTGCCGCAAAGCGCGGGCCATCGGGGCCGATCCCAAGGAAAATCGACAGCGCATCGTGTGGCACATCGGAACGATAGGCCCACAGGATCGACGTGGGTTCACCGGACCTGACCACCGGATTGAGGCCATCCATCACCAGCCAGCGCGCATCGGGCCGGGCGCGCATGGCGATCAGCGCCGCCGGGTCGCGCCTGATCTCGTCGGCACGGTCCAGCATGTTGCC
>JAIXQM010000151.1 GCA_027485735.1 Sphingomonadales bacterium
AACCCGGCCAAGAATGCCGCAGACCAGATGGCGGCCTTGAAGCTGGTGGGCCTGGAAGACCGACTGGCGCTGCTGCCCGATGGCCTGCACACGCGCCTTTCCTCGACCGGTGCACCGTTTACCGTGGCCAAGATGATGCAGCTGAAACTGGCGGCCGCGATCCTGTCGGAACCGCGCATCCTGGTGTTGTCGCCGCTGTTCGACACGGTGGCGCGCGCGCGGCTGAAGGCGGTGTTCGATCATTTTCGCGACACCCAGACCACCATTCTCTATTTCAGCAACCGGCCTGAAGATCTGGTGTTGGATGGCTATCTGTGGCTGGGCCTTGATCGCCAGCTGATCACGCGGGATCGTGCCACCTTCGATGGCCTGCGCGCCGCCGCCGGCCGGGAGACCGTTGATGGCGACTGATCGCACCAGCCTGCCCGACGGCCATTTCGCTACCCTGCGCGGCCTCAATCCCCCGCCGGTGATGCGCAATTTTGCCCGCATGGTGGTGATCGGCATCATTGCCGTTCTGGCCTTCATCATCCTCACGCCCTGGGTGCAGACGGCCCAGGGCACCGGCAGCGTGATCGCCTACGATCCGCGCGACCGGCAGCAGAATATTTCCGCCCTCGTGCCCGGTCGGCTTGATCGCTGGTTCGTCACCGATGGTGCCCAGGTGAAGGCCGGCGATCCCATCGCCCGGGTGATCGACCTCGATCCCGATTTCCTCAGCCGGCTGCAGGCCGAACGCGCCCAGAAGGTCGCGGAAATCGCCGCCACCGAAGCCGCCAGCGCCACCGCCCAGCGCGACGTGAAGCGTATGACCACCCTTTATGGCGAAGGTCTGGCCGCCCGGCGCGACATGGAACTGGCCCAGATCAAGGTGGCGGAATTCCGCGCCAAGATCGCGTCGTCACGGGCCGAGATCAACAAGATCGACGTCAACCTGCGCCGTCAATCGGAACAGGTGATCCGCGCGCCGCGCAACGGCCGCATCATGCGGGTGACCAGCATCGATAGCGCCACCATCGTCAAACAGGGTGACGTGCTGGCCACCTTCGTGCCCGAACAGTCGCGCCGGGTGGTGGAACTCTACATGGACGGCCGCGACATCCCGTTGATCCATGTTGGCCGCCGCGTCCGCATGGAATTCGAAGGCTGGCCGGCGATCCAGTTTTCGGGCTGGCCGTCGGTTGCCAAGGGTTTCTTCGATGGCCAGGTCGCCGCGGTTGATCTCAACGCGTCGCCCAACGGCCTGTTCCGCATCCTTGTCACCGAAAGCCCGGACCGTGATCCCTGGCCGGACGAACGCGCCGTACGGCTGGGTGCCAAGGTGCGCGGCTGGGTGCAGATGAACACCGTGCCGATCTGGTTCGAACTGTGGCGGCTGCTCAACGATTTCCCGCTCCAGTTTACCCGCCCTGGCGCCGAGCCGGCGATGAACGGCGAGGTGAAGGCCGCAAAGGGCAGCGATGCGTCCTCGTCTGCCAAGTAAGGCTGGTTTGCTGGCGCTGCTGCTGGCTGCTGTCCCGTTGACAGCTGTCCCCGGGGCGGCCCAGCAGCCAGATCAGCCGCAGCCCAGCAACCGGCGCCAACTGGAGGCCGACGCCCGTGACGCCGCACAGCCGCTGCCGGCCGCCAGCGCCCCGCTCGAATTGGCCGAGGTGCTGGCCGCCAGCCGCTTCCACGCGCCGCAGGTTCTGGAAGCCTTGGCGCGGGTGCGCGGCGCGGAAAGCCGCGTGCTCACCACCGAAGGCGCCTTCGATACGTTGTTCAGTGCCAACGCCGAAGCCCGGCCAACTGGCTTCTATGATGGCGCCGAAGCCGGCTTCCGCCTGTCGCAGCCGCTCGCCACCAACGGCGGCTCCGTCTACGGCGGATACGACATTTCGCGCGGCAGCTTTTCCTCGTCGCAATCAGGCAACAACACCGCCCAGCTGGGCCGTCTCACCGTTGGCACGATGTTCGCGCTGCTGCGCGATCGCGACATTGATGAACGCCGATTCAACCGCGCCATTGCCACCGGTGATGTCGTGCTGGCCGATAATGATCGGCTGCTGGTTGCCATCGGCGTGCAGGCCCGCGCCATCACCGCTTACAACAACTGGGTAATCGCCGGTCAGCGTGTGGCGGTGTTCAAGGGGCTGCTGCAACTGGCGCTCGATCGCCAGGCCGGTTTCAAGCGCCAGGTCACAGAGGGCCTGCGCCCGGCCATCCTGCTCACCGAGAATGAACAGAATATCCTGCGCCGGCAAACCCTGGTGGTGCAGGCCGAACAGGCGTTGCAGGTGGCGGCGGTCAGCCTGTCCCTGTTCTGGCGCGATTCCGATGGCAACCCGATCGTGCCCGGCCCGGAGCGGCTGCCGCGCCGGCTTGGCGATCCGCTGCCGCTGGCCGATGACGTGATGGCCGCGCTGGAAAACCGGCCTGATCTGAAAGTGGTGGATGTCCGCATCGCCCAGGCTCGCACCAGGCTGCAGCTTGATTGCAACAACTTCCTGCCCCGCCTCGATGTGAAGGCCGAGGTGAACCAATATGTCGGCGATGCCGGGACCGCCGGCCGGCCGTTTACCGGCACGGCCTCCATGGTAGGGCTCAACCTGTCGGTGCCGCTGCAGCAGCGCCTGGCGCGTGGTCGGTTGGGGCAGACGCGCGCCGAACTGGACGGCTTCCAGCAACGCCGCCGCTTCATCGAGGATCAGATCCGCATCGAGATCTCTGGTCTGTCCATCGCCGCCCGCCAGTCGCGCCGGCTGCTGGGCATTGCCATCGACGAACAGGATCGCGCGCTTACCATGGCCGGCGCCGAACGCCGCCGCTTTCAGGAAGGCGCGTCGGATTTCTTCGTCGTCAATCTGCGCGAGGAAGCCGCGGCCGATGCGCAGGTGCGCCG
>JAIXQM010000157.1 GCA_027485735.1 Sphingomonadales bacterium
AATGCCCGCGTGCGCGACGCGCTGGAACTGATCGCCGCAACGCCGCTGGGCCGTGACGTGAATGCCGCCGTGTTCGTGGGTGGCCGCCGCTGGGATTTGCGGTTCAAGAGTGGCGAGACCCTGGCGCTGCCCGATCAGCCCGGCCAGGCCCGCGCGGCGCTGGCCACATTTGCCAAGCTGGATGGGCAGGGGCCGGAGCGGCTGCTGGGCGGGCGCTTCACCCGGTTCGATCTGCGGCTGCCCGGCCGCATGATCGTTGCGGGACCTGCGGTGGCCGAAACCCTGGCCGAAGCCGAAAAAGCCCGCCGCGCCGCCGCGCAGGCCCAAAAGATCTGAGGAACATATGGCCCCCCGTATTCCCCTCCCTCCCCTTGGCCGCAGCCAGTCCGAACGGGCGGTCGCCGTGCTTGATGTTGGCACCTCGAAAGTGTCGGCCCTGATCGCGCTGGTGGGCGGCGACGGGCCGCCCCGCATCATCGGCAGTGGGCAAAAGCCCTGCATGGGCCTGAAGCGCGGCACCGTGACAGATTTCGACAAGGCCGAAATGGCGATCCGTGGCGCCATTGACCAGGCCGAACGCGCGGCCGGCATGCAGATGGACAGTGTTGTGGCCAGCTTTGCCGCCGGCAACATGGCCAGTAGCATGGCCAGTGCCGAGATCGATATCGCTGGCGCCAGCATCACCCCCACCGACATGGTGACCCTGCGCCAGGCCGGCCGTGCCGCCATCGATCCGCGCGGGCGCAGTGTGGTGCATGCCTTGCCGGCGCTGTACACCCTGGATGGCCTGCCCGGCGTTGAAAGCCCGCTGGGCCTGCATGCCGATCGGCTGGGCATGGATATCCATGTCGTCACCGCCGACACGCCGGCGATTCTGAACTTCACCCGCGCCGTGGCGCAATCGCACCTGGGCATTTCCACCCTGGTTGCCAGCCCGCTGGCCGCCAGTCTGGCCGTGCTGGACGAGGAAGAGCGCGATATTGGCGTGGCGCTGATCGACATCGGCGCCGGCATGACCAGCATTGCCGTGCACAAGTTCGGCATCGCCGTGGGCGTCGCCACCGTGCCAATGGGCAGCGCCGACATCACCGACGACATTGCGGCGGCCTTCGACACCAAGCGCAGCATTGCCGAACGGTTGAAGACATTTGATGGCGCGGCTGTGGCCACCATCCGTGATCAGTCCGACCCGGTGCTGATCCCGCCGTCGGTCGAGGATGGCAGCGTGGAAGCCCGCAAGGTGCCGCGCGCACAATTGGTGGGCGTTATCCGCACCCGGCTCGACATGTTGTTCGGCGAGATTGGCAAAGCGCTGTCATCGCTGGGTTTTGTCGGCCCGCAGGCACGGCGGATCGTGCTGACCGGCGGCGGCTCCGATCTGCGCTCGATCGCCGATTATGCCGGCTCCTATCTGGGCTGCAACGTGCGCATCGGCCGCCCGCGCGGGCTGAACGGACTGCCGGTGGCACAGGAAGGCCCGGCCTTTGCGACACTGGCCGGCCTGGTGCTGTTTGCGCAAGGCGACCCCGGCGACGTGTGGCATGCGCAAGTGTCGGGCGAAGCCCCCTCGCTTCGGCGCGGATTCGGGGGAGTCATCGAAAAACTGTGGGGAAGTCTGTGAAGTCACTTCCCAGCGATTCGCGCATCATCTAGTATGCTTTTGATCTCGGGAGACACGACATGCTGGAATTCGCCAAGCCAGAACTGACCGAACTGAAGCCGCGTATCGCTGTCATTGGTGTCGGCGGTGCCGGCTGCAATGCGGTGGCCAACATGATCGCCGCCGATCTGATGGGCGTGGAGTTCGTGGTCGCCAACACCGATGCCCAACAGCTGGCCATGAGCCCGGCTGGCACCCGCATCCAGCTTGGCATGAAGATCACACAGGGCCTGGGCGCCGGCGCCCGCCCGGAAATCGGCCGTGCTGCCGCCGAGGAAACGCTTGAACAGCTCGAAACCGCGCTGGATGGCGCACACATGTGCTTCATCGCCGCCGGCATGGGCGGTGGCACCGGCACTGGCGCTGCCCCGGTCGTGGCACGCGCCGCGCGCGAAAAGGGCATCCTCACCGTGGGTGTCGTCACCAAGCCGTTCAGCTTTGAAGGCGCCAAGCGCATGCGCGCCGCGGAAGAAGGCATTGCCGAACTGCAGAAGCATGTCGACACGCTGATCATCATCCCGAACCAGAATCTGTTCCTGATCGCCAACGCCAACACTACCTTCAAGGACGCCTTTGCGATGGCGGACCAGGTGCTGCACCAGGGCGTGCGCGGCATCACAGATCTGATGATCATGCCGGGCCTGATCAACCTCGATTTCGCCGACATCCGCACCGTGATGAGCGAAATGGGCAAGGCCATGATGGGCACCGGCGAAGCCAGCGGCGAAGGCCGCGCGATCGAAGCGGCGCAGAAGGCCATCGCCAACCCGCTGCTCGACGAAGTATCGATGCGCGGCGCCAAGGGCGTGATCATCAACATCACCGGCGGCGACGATCTGAAGCTGATGGAAGTGGACGAAGCCGCTTCCTACATCCGCGACATGGTTGATACCGAAGCCAACATCATCGTGGGCAGCGCCTTCAACAAGGATCTGGACGGCCTGATGCGGGTGAGTGTGGTTGCTACCGGCATTGATGCCGCCAGCCGCCCGATGCCGATACCGGCGCCGCAGAAGAAGGCGGCCGCACCGGCCTTCCTTTCGCAGCCCAGCATCTTCACCATGCCGCCGCCGATCAGCCAGCCGGAACCGGAACTGGAGCCGGTGGCTGAAGTGCAGCCGGAGCCGGAACCGGTCAACGAAGCGCCTGTGGCCCCGACGCTTGACTTGCCTGTGGGCGAGGAAGCCGTGGCGCGCGTGCTCGATGGCATCGGTGGCAAGCAGCCCGAACCCGCCGAAGCGGTGGAAGACGACGCCATGGATCTGGCCGAGATGGGCGAACGGATTGAAACCAGCTTCACCTTCACGCCGGTCGCGCCGGCGGCTGGCCCGGCGGCGACCCCGCCCCCGGCGCCGGAGCCGGTGGCTGAAGATCGCCCGCTGACCCTGTTTGAACGCATGATGGGCATGAGCCGCAAGCCGCGCGCACCGGAAGCGCCCCCCGCCACGCTGGCGCCGCAGCCGGAACCGCCGCAAGCCAGCGATGATGATGTGCCTGGCTTCATGAAGCGGCAGGTCAATCGCTGAGACCCCAAGCGTTTTTGGGCTTGGGCTGCAACGGGCGGACGCGCCCCGCAACCCGTTGCAGACCCTCCACGCATCTCTTCCCCTTGCAAGGCGATCTGGGCCCGGCTGACAACAGCCGGGCCTTTTTCGTGCGAGGGAAAGTCCGCGCTGGCGCGTTGTTGATGGCATGAGCCCAAGCATGAGCCTTGCTGCCATTGCCCTCAATCGCTTCGGCCTTGGCGCCCGCCCCGGCGATGCAGCGCCGGCCGACCCGCGCGGCTGGCTGCTGGGGCAGATCAGCCGCTTCGATCCGCGCCCCGCCGTGATCACCGCTCTCCCCGATGCCGCGGCGATGACCCTGCAATATCGGCAGAATCTGGCACAGCTGCGCCGGCAGGGCGTGGTGGGCATCCGCCGCCCCGGCGATCCGGAACCGCCGAAAGGCCCCGGCGCCGAAGCGATGGCCAACCAGGCCCAACGCGAGCGCCGCCAGGCCTTTGCCCAGGCCTATGGCGGCCAGGTGAATGCACGGCTGGCGCTGTCTCTCACCACGGCGACACCTTTTGCCGAACGGCTGGTGCATTTCTGGGCCAATCATTTCGCCATTTCCACCGACAAGTTGGCCACCGCCACCATGGGCGGCCCGTTGGAGTTCGAAGCCATCCGCCCACACATCGGCGGGCGTTTTGCCGACATGCTGCTGGCCGTCACCCGTCATCCGGGCATGCAATTCTATCTTGATCAGGCGCAATCGATCGGCCCGAACAGTCTGCTGGGTGAGGCGGCCCGCCGCCGCAATGCGCCGCGGCAACCCGGCCTGAACGAAAATCTGGCGCGCGAAATCCTCGAACTGCACACGCTGGGTGCCGGCAATTACACACAGGCCGATGTCGCAGGCCTCGCCCGCGCGCTCACCGGCTGGAGCATCGGCGGCTTCGTGCGCCGGCCTTTGGGGGTGGCCGCGCCAGATGGGCAATTCGTCTTCCAGCCCAACTGGCACGAGCCGGGCAGCGTCACTGTCGCCGGCCGGCCCTATCGCCAGAATGGCGAGGCGCAGGCGCTGGCCATATTGAACGATCTGGCGCTCAATCCCCTCAGCGCCCGCCGCCTCGCGCTGAAACTCGCCCGGCATTTCGTCGCCGATGCGCCGCCGCCGGCGCTGGTTGATCGCATGGCCGCCGCCTATCTGGCCAGTGGCGGGCAATTGCTAGCACTCTATCGCGCGCTGGTGGAAGCGCCCGAGGCCTGGGCGACACCATTGGCCAAGTTCAAGACGCCGTGGGACTGGCTGGTTTCGTCCCTGCGCGCGCTGGGCCGCGAGAACGTGCCGCCGCTGCAGGCCATCGGTGCGCTACGCGAGCTGGGCCAGCCGGTGTGGCGGCCCGGCTCGCCGGCCGGTTGGGAGGATGACGCCGCGCGCTGGGCCGCGCCCGATGCGCTGCTGCGCCGGGTGGAAGTCGCCAGCCGCATCGCTGCGCCGCTGGCCGCCAGCATCGATGCGCGCAGTCTTGCGCCGCGCATCCTACCCGGCACGCTCTCGCCTGCCACCGCCAGCGCCATTGCACGGGCAGAAAGCCCGGCCGAGGGACTGGCGCTGCTCCTCGTCGCTCCGGAGTTCTTGCGCCGATGATCGACCCCAAAATCAACCGGCGTTCCCTGCTGGCGCGCGGCGCCCTCATCGGTGGCTTTGCCCTGACCCCACAGCTGGCGCTAGCGGCGGCCGGCACCGATCAACGCCTGGTGTTCATCATCCTGCGCGGCGCCATGGACGGGCTGGCCGCCATCCCGCCGATTGGCGATGCCCGCCTGAACCCGTTGCGTGGGGGCCTTGCCCAGCCGCCCGAGCAGTTCGGCCCCATGCTGAAGCTGACCAGCGATTTTGCCGCCCATCCGGCACTCAAAGGCTTTGCCGGGCTGTTCGCGGCAGGCGAGGCCAGCGTGGTGCACGCCATCGCCAGCCCCTATCGCGAGCGCAGCCATTTCGATGCGCAGAACATCCTCGAGACCGGCAGCAATGCGGCCTATGCGCTGAAGGATGGTTGGCTGAACCGGCTACTGCCTCTGCTACCAGCGGCCCCGCCGCCCGTCGCCATTGCCGCCACCCTGCCCGCTCTGTTGCGCGGGGCTGCGCCCACCACCAACTTTGCCCCCAGCCGCCTGCCCGATGCCAGCGCCAGCCTGAAAGCCCGCGTTGCCGCGCTGTATGAGAATGACGCGCTGCTGCACCGGCTGTGGAGCGAGGCGATGGCCACCGAGATGATGGCTGGCACCAACGATGGCGGCACCGGCAATCCGCAGGGCCTCGCCGCCAGCGCCGCGCGTCTGCTTGCTGATCCGGCGGGCCCACGCATCGCCGTGCTCGATCTGGGCGGGTGGGACACGCATGCCGGCCAGGCGCTGCGGCTGGGCAATCAGCTGCGCCAACTGGATGGCGTGATCACCACGCTCAAAACCGGCCTGGGCCCAGCCTGGGCCAACACGCTGGTGATCGCCGCCACCGAATTCGGCCGCACCGTGGCGGCCAACGGCACCGGCGGCACTGATCACGGCACGGCAAGCGCGGCGCTGCTGGCTGGAGGTCAATTGAAGGGTGGCCCGGCAGCGGGCCGCGTGCTGGGTGATTGGCCGGGCCTGTCACGCCTGTTCGATGATCGCGATCTGATGCCCACGACCAGCCTCAACAGCCTGTTTGCCGGGGCGGCGGCCGGGCTGTTCGGGCTTGATCCGGCACTGGTCAGCCGCCGCGTGTTCAGCGCCGCGCCAGCAGCGCCGCTGGCCGTCGTCAAGGCGTAAGGGTCTTCAGCAGGAAATTGCTGCTATCCGTCAGCGTATTGGCCTTGCTGCGAAATGGCTTGGACAAGGCGAGCAATATGCCGATGTGGCCAACGCCAGCATAAAGCCGCACCTCGGCCCGGCCACCCAGATCGGTCACTGCATTGGCCAGCCGCAGGCTGTTGCGCGGCAGCACCGTCGTATCGGCATCACCGTGCAGGAGCAGCA
Organism: Sphingomonadales bacterium; assembly: GCA_027485735.1. Classification (GTDB taxonomy): domain Bacteria; phylum Pseudomonadota; class Alphaproteobacteria; order Sphingomonadales; family Sphingomonadaceae; genus Sandarakinorhabdus. The sequence goes on from JAIXQM010000157.1 coordinate 6,166, forward strand.
AGGGCGGCGCATCCAGCCTTGCAAAATGGATCGGCTGCGTCTGCACCAGATCGCCCGCATTGCCCATGGCAGCATCCGCCGCGCCGCCCGCCACGAAGGGCAGGAAATCCGCCGGCCCGGCCAGGCTTACCGCCGCCTTGATGCCATCCGCCACACCCCAGCGCCGATCCAGCGCCAGCAACAGCGCGATATGCGCACCCGCCGAATGGCCCATCACCGCCACTTGGCCTGGATCACCACCATGTTTGGCGATATTGGCCGCCACCCACTTCAACGCCGCCGCACCATCTTCCACAAAGGTCGGCCAGCGCACCTGCGGCACCAGCCGATAATCCGGCAGCACCACCACGAAACCGCGCGCCGCCAGCGCCTTTGCCGCAAAGCCATAGCCGTCGCGGCCGCCGCTGTTCCAGCTGCCACCATAGAAGAACACGACCACCGGCAGTTTGCCGGTCGCACCCTTGGGCGCCCATATTTCCAGCGTCTGACGGGGATCAGACCCGAAGGCGGCGCCGTCCACCAACTGCTTCACCCCGCCATCACCGGGGGTGAGATTGTTGATCCCGTTCAGGGCCCCCAGCCGCGAACAGGCGGCGACGAGCGGGGACAGGACAGCGACAGTGAGGAGCGAGCGACGGGACATCATGCCGGCGCGATAAGCGGTTGAAGCAGAAAAGGAAAGCCTCCGGCGGGCAGGGACTCGTCCCTGCACCCGTTCGTTGGGCTGGGCTCTCGTGTGCCAGCATGAAGAGCGCTCTTGAAAGCGGGCCGGCTGAAATCGAACGGGTGCAGGGTCTGCGACCCTGCCCGCCAGAGGCCACTTCTTCCCCTTCCCTTTCGTTCCCGCTATGCTGATACTCACGCACAGGGGAGTCCGCATTATGAAGCTGAACATCAACGGCAAGTCGGTTGACGTCACTGCCGATCGGGACATGCCGCTTTTGTGGGCATTGCGCGATGTTCTGGGCCTGACCGGCACCAAGTTCGGTTGTGGCGCCGGTTTCTGCGGGGCCTGCACGGTGCAGCTGGATGGTGAGCCGGTGCGCGGCTGCCAGACGCCGGTTTCGGCGGTGGGCACGGCGAAGATCACCACCATCGAGGGGCTTTCCGCCAGCGCCTGGGGCCGCAAGCTGCAGGATGCCTGGGTGGCGCTGGATGTGCCGCAGTGCGGTTATTGCCAGGCCGGGCAGTTGCTGGCCGCCGAAGCGCTGCTGCGCACCACGCCCAAGCCGACCGATGCCGATATCGATGCAGCGATGAGCGGCAACATCTGCCGCTGCGCAACCTACACGCGCATCCGCGCCGCCATCAAGCAGGCGGCGGCCGCATGAAGGCCTCCCGCCGCGACATCCTGAAAGCCGGCGTGCTGGCTGGCGGCGGGCTGTCGCTGGGCCTGCAATTCGCCGGCGGTGCAAAGGCCAGCGTGCCCGGCGCGCTGTCGGCATTCGTGATCATCGATCCCACTGGCAGCATCCGCATCACCGCCCACCAGCCGGAAATCGGCCAAGGCGTGCGCACCAGTTTCCCGATGATGATTGCCGAAGAGCTCGACGTTGATTGGGCGCAGGTGACCGTGGTGCCGGCGCTAGGCAACCGCCAGGTTTATGGCGTGCAGCTGGCCGGGGGTTCATCGGCCACGCCGACCCAGTTCGAGCGCATGCGCCGGCTGGGCGCGGGCGCGCGCGCCATGCTGGTGCAGGCCGCCGCCAACGCCTGGGGCGTGCCGGCAGGCGAGATCACCACCGGCAGCGCCATGCTGCATCACAAGGCCAGTGGCCGCAGCGCACGTTATGCCGACATGGCCGAGGCCGCAGCCAGCATCACGCCGCCCAAGCCGGAAAGCCTGACCCTGAAGGACCCGGCGCAGTTTCGCATATTGGGCACGCGCATCGGCGGCGTGGACAATCGCGCGCTGGTGACGGGCAAGCCGCTGTTCGGCATCGATACCCGCCTGCCCGGCATGGTTTATGCGGCGTTCGCCAAATCGCCGGTGTTCGGTGGCAAGCTGAAGAGCGCCAACCGCGCCGCCGCGCTGGCGGTGCCGGGGGTGAAGGGCCTGATCAACGTCGCCGAGCGCCGCGATCTGAAGACGCAGATCGATGTGGGCTTGCCCGGCATCGAGGTGCTGCCTGAAGGCATCGCCGTGCTTGCCACCAGCACATGGGCGGCGCTGAAGGGCCGCGATGCGCTGGCTGCCGTGTGGGAAGGCGGCGATGCGGCCTTCCAGTCAACCACCGCATGGGAAGGCGCCGCAGCCAAGGCGTTCAAGGATGGCCCGCAAAAGCCGGGTTACATGAACCACGGCAATGCGCCGTCCAAGATGGCGACCGCTGCGAAGAAGGTGACAGCGGATTACAGCTACCCGTTCCTCGCCCACGCCGCGCTGGAGCCGATCAACGCCACCGCCCATGTGACGGGCGACAAGGCCGAGTTGTGGCTTTCGACGCAAACGCCGGAAGACGCGCGCCGCATGGTGGCGCTGGCGCTGGGCCTGAAGGTAGAAAATGTCACCATCCACCTGATGCGATCCGGCGGTGGTTTCGGCCGGCGGCTGATGAATGATTTTGCCGTGGAAGCCGCCGTGATTGCCAAGGCCGCCGGCGTTCCGGTGAAGCTGCAGTGGGACCGCGCACAGGATTTCGCCCACGACTGGCTGCGCCCCGGTGGCTGGCACAAGCTGGAAGCCGGGCTGGACGAGAAAGGCGACATCATCGCCTGGCACGATCATTTCGTCAGCTTCGGCGCTGATGGTGCGCTGAACCCCACCGCTGTGATCGATGGTTCGCTGTTCCCGTCAGGCGTGATCAAGGATTTCCGTGCCGATGTGACGGTGCTGCCGATCGCATCCACGCTGGGCTGGCTGCGCGCGCCGATCAACAACGCCTTTGCCTTCGTCACCCAGGGCTTCATCGACGATTGCGCGATTGCGGCCGGGCGTGACCCGCTGGAGTATCGCCGTGGCGTGCTGGGAAGCCCACGCGCCATCCCGATCGCCGAGGAGTTCAGCGGCGAGACCGGCGAGGCGATGAAGGGCACCCCCTACAACACCGGGCGCATGCGAGGCGTGTTGGACAAGGCGGCTGCCATGGCAGGTTGGGGCCGCGCCATGCCGCCACGGCGCGGGCTGGGCATCGCCTTCCACTTCAGCCACTTGGGCTATTTCGCCAATGTGGTGGAAGCCAGCGTAGCCAATGATGGCAGCGTGAAGGTGCATCACGTGTGGGTGGCAGCCGATATCGGCAAGCATATCGTCAACCTGTCGGGCGCCGAAAACCAGGTGCAGGGCAGCGTGATCGACGCGCTGGGTGCGGCGCTGGGCCAGAAAATCACCTTTGCCGATGGTGCGGTGGAGCAGAAGAATTACGGCGATTTCCATCTTGCCCGCATGGACATGGCGCCGGCCGTGGATGTCGCTTTCCTGTCCACCGATTATCCGACCACGGGTTTGGGCGAGCCGGCCTATCCCAGCCTCGCCCCGGCGCTGGCCGGCGCGATTTACCAGGCGACGGGCAAGCGCCTGCGCACCCTGCCGCTCGACACCAGCCAACTCACCGCGTGAGGACACTATGAACATCCAGCTCAGCCGCCGCAATTTCCTGTTTGCCAGCGCGGCGGTGGGCGGCGGCCTGTATCTGGGCCTGTCGCCGGAGCGGGCCGAGGCGGCTGAACCGGGCAAGCTCAACGCCTGGGTGGTGATCCCGGCGGCGGGCCGCATTCGCATCATGGCCAGCAATCCCGAAGTGGGCCAGGGCATCCGCACCAGCCTGCCGATGGTGATCTGCGAGGAGCTGGACGCCGACTGGGCTGCCGTGGAGATCATGCCGACATTGGCCGATGCCAAGATCTATGGCCGGCAGGTAGCGGGCGGATCGCAGGCGATGCCGACGCAATATGAACCGATGCGCCGGGTCGGCGCAGCGGCGCGCGGGATGATTTTGCAGGCAGCGTCCACCGCATGGGGCGTGCCGGTGGCAGAGCTGAGCACGGACAAGGGCCATGTGGTCCACGGCACGAAGCGCGCGCCTTATGGCCAGTTCGCGGCTGGGGCCGCTGCCCTTCCCGCGCCGGATGCGGCGAGCGTGGCCGTGAAAGACCCCAAGGCCTTCCGCCTGATCGGCAGCTTCCAACCCGGCGTGAACAACCGCGCCATCGTAGCCGGCAAGCAGGATTACGGCATCGATGCGGTGGTGCCGGGGATGCTGTACGCGGCCTTCCACAAATCTGGCGTGCAGGGCGCAAAGGTGAAATCAGCCAATCTTGCGGCGATCAAGGCGATGGGCGGCGTGAAGGACGCCTTCATCGTGGCCGGCACCGAGGAATATGAAGGCCTGGCCAGCGGTGTCGCCATCCTTGCTGACACGACCTGGCACGCCGAGCGCGCCCGCGCGGCGCTGAAGGTCGAGTGGAGCGACAGCCCCGCCGCCTTCCAGTCCACCGCCACTTGGACGAAGCTGGCGGCCGATGCCAAAGGCAAGCCGGCCGCCCTGCCGATCCACGCCAGCGGCGATGTGAGCGCGGCGATGGCCAAGGCCACCAAGCGCGTGGCCGCCGACTATGCCTACCCCTTCATCCCGCACGTGCCGATGGAGCCGATCAACTGCACGGCCCGTGTTGATGGCGACAAGGTCGAGATCTGGGCGCCGACGCAGAATCCGGAGCCGGGCCGCGCTGCCGTGGCGAAACTTCTGGGCGTGCCGCCGGAGAATGTCACCATCCACATGATGCGGGTGGGCGGTGGGTTCGGCCGGCGGTTGCAGAATGATTATATGGTGGAAGCGGCGGCGATTGCAAAGCAGGCCGGCCGGCCGGTGAAGCTGACCTGGACGCGCGAAGACGACATCACACAGGATTATCTGCGTCCCGGCGGCTGGCACTATCTGGAAGCCGGGCTGGACGCACAGGGTCGCTGCATCGCGTGGGACAATCACTTCATCAGCTATGGCCGCGATGGCAAGTTCGCTCGCGCCGCTGGCATCGGCCCCACCGATTTCCCGGCCGGCATCGTCGAGGATTTCCGGCTGGGTGCCACCGTGCTGCCGCTGATCCACACCACCGGCTTCCTGCGAGCGCCGTCCAACAACGCGTTTGGCTTTGTCACCCAGGGCTTCATCGATGAAGTGGCGCACGCTGCCGGCGCTGATCCGGTGCAGTTCCGCCGCGATTTCTTGGGAACTCCCCGCATCATCGGCGATCCCAAATCGCGCGGGCCGTACAACACCGGCCGCATGCGCGCCGTGCTGGACAAGGCCGCCGCCATGGCCGGCTGGGGCCGGAAACTGCCCAAGCGCGCCGGCCTGGGCGTGGCCTTCCATTTCAGCCATCTGGGCTATTTCGCCAATGTGATCGAAGCCAGTGTGGCGGCAGACGGCACGGTGAAGGTGCACAAGGTGTGGGTGGCCGGCGATATCGGCCGCCAGATCGTCAATACTGCCGGCGCCATGAACCAGGTTCAGGGCAGCATATTGGATGCGCTGGGCGCGTGCATGGGCCACGAAATCACCTTTGCCGATGGCGCCATCGAACAGCGCAATTTTGGCGACGTGCCGATGCTGCGCAACGAACAGATCCCGCCGATCGAAGTTGCCTTCCTTACACCGGATTATCCGGTGACGGGGCTGGGAGAGCCAGCCTATCCGGCGGTCGCGCCGGCGCTGGCCAATGCGATTTTTGCGGCGACGGGCGTGAGGCTGCGCAAATTGCCGCTGGATGTCAGCCTGCTGAAGGCCTGAACTGTCACAGCACTGCCACATTGGCTTGGCAGTGAGCGGTGATGTATTACACGCGCTTCATCTTGGGCCTGCTGGTGGCCGCCCCCGCCGCCGCGCAGGATGTGCAGAGCTGGAACACGCTGCTGGTGCAGGGGCCGGTAGACGGCAAATTGCTGCTGTGGGCTGAAGGCCAGCCGCGCTTAACCCGCGATGCCGGGCGACTGGGTCAGGTGGTCGCGCGGGTGGGCGTGGGTGTGCGCACCAGGAACGACATTGATTTCCACGCCGGCTACCATTTTCAGCACAACAACCCGGCGCCGGGCCGGACCAGTGACGAACACCGGTTCTGGCAGCAGGTGATGGGGCCGGTGTTCCGGCAA
>JAIXQM010000181.1 GCA_027485735.1 Sphingomonadales bacterium
CGCAAATGCCGGCTTGACCCGGTGCAGAAGACAGGATTGGGCAGACCTGTGACCGCAACGCCACAACCATCAGAAGCGCTGGCGACAGCCAAGACGCCGCGCACCGAACGGGGCCGCAAGACCCTGCGCTTGATCCTTGACGCTGCTGCCGAGGAATTTGGTGCGCGCGGCTATCACGAAGGCAGCATCGCCCGCATCGCCCAGCGCGCCGGTGTCGCCATCGGCAGTTTCTACACCTATTTCGATTCCAAGGAGGCCGTGTTCCGCGCGCTCGTCGCCGACATGAGCCGGCAAGTGCAGGATCATGTCGTGCCGGTCATGCTGGCCGCGCCGGATCGACTGGCGGCAGAGCGGGTTGGCCTGGCCGCCTTTCTGGATTTCGTGCGCAACCACAAATCGCTGTATCGCATCATCGATGAAAGCGCGTTCGTGGCCGAAGACGCCTATCGCCGCCACTATGTCGAGGTGGCTGAAGGCTATGCCCGCAGCCTTGAACAGGCCTTCGGGCGCGGTGAGGTTTCCGATGGCGATTGGCAGGTGCGGGCTTGGGCAATCATGGGCATGAACGTGTTCCTGGGCCTGAAGTTCGGCGTGTGGGACGATTCCCGCCCGGTCGACGAGATCGCGGCCGCTGCCCACGCCCTGATCACCAACGGGCTGGCGCCGCGCGCCTGATGAGGCGCGACGCCTTTTCGCCGCAGCCCCTTGAACATTACACGGATGTAATTATCTTCAGATGCAGCCGGCACCGGTTGCGCGCTCAATCCCCCCAGGACCCGCTCGCCGCCGGGTCGCGAGTGCCTCCCCACCTTGGGCGCCCGCGACAGCCGGCACAGGTGGGGCGTTGTTGATGCGTATCCTTGCCCAAGCGCTGGCCAGCCTCATCGGTGCCTCGGTCACGGCGGTTGCCATATCGACAACCGGTGTGCCGCCCCACCCGATGCTGGCCCACAGCTGATGGCCGAAACCCCGGCAGGCTTGCCCCTCTGCCTGCCGGGGTTTCACCCCAGGCGGCGGCGGTCGGCGCGGTCCACCAGCAACGCTACGGCGATGGCCACGGCAAAACCGAAGAGCGCCAGCGCGCACATGCCGGCCGGCGACAACTTCTCTCCCGGCAACGCATTGATGCTGGCCAGCACCAGCATGGCAAAAAACCAGCCTATCGCTGGCCGCACCGCCAGCCGTGCCTGTTTGCGTTTCGCCACCCAGATACACATGGCGACCCCCAACAGGCCCAGTTCGACAATCATTTCCAGCACCGGCAGATTCCACAGGCCAAGGCCGACCTTCGGACCGAACAAACCGAGCGGCAAATCAGGCCGATGCACCAGCAGATCGGCCAGCCAGTGCGAGAACACCACGGCACCGATCCACCAACCCGATTTGCCCCACACCCGCGCCGCCAGCAGCCCGGCCAGCAGCGACCAGATCAGCGCCGCCGGCAGGCTGTGCGTGTAGGGCATGAAATACAGATCAAGCGGCGAGCCGGGCAGCGTGGGATCAAGGCGGAGCTTTTCCACCCCGGCAATCACCAGCGTGCCCCAGCCGATATCCAGCAATTGCGCCGCGCCAACACAGGCCCAGAACGGCAGCCTGGGCTGTGCCGCCTTCGCCGCCACCGATGCCGCGAAATGCCCGATGAACATCAGCGCGTCCTCCGCCTGAACGGCCAATCGGTGATGCCGCCGGCCCACAGGGCCCACCAGACGATCACCGGCTGGGCCAGCAAACGCGGCACGTGATAGCCCATGCCAGCCACTTGTCCGCCCAGAGCAATGCCTTCCACTGCGTGCTTGATGTTGGCCGGGAATACGCACACTGCATATGCCGCAAGGCCCCATGCCGCCGCGACACGCAGGCGCGGGATCATCAGGCCGATGGCGCCGGCAATTTCCGCCACGCCGGTGGCCAACACCACTTCGCGCGGAAACGGCACGAATTCGGGCATGATCGGTAGAAAGCCTTCCGGGCTTTTCAGATGGACATAGCCCACAAAGCCATAGGCCAGCGCCAGAACCAGCCGGGCCAGCCAGCGAACAAGGCCCTCAGGTTTCACCGGCCATCCGCATCCCGGGCCAGCGCCGACGCCAGATCAGCATCACGCTGCAACCGGCTGTCGCCCATGGTCTGCAACATCAGCACCACGCCGAACTGGCGCACACTATCGGCCATGAACAGGGTGCCGGCGGCTCCGCCCCAGCCAAAAGCATCGGCCGTGCTGCCGGCCCAGCCGGCCCGGCTCAGGCCAGCGCCCTGGCGGGTATCAAACAGGGTCACCCGCCCGCCGGCACCAAAGCCGTGCTGATTGTCGAAAAACACGCCGGGCGGCATGAGGTTGCTGGTTGCCAGGCGCGCCGTGCCCCGCGGCAGGATGGTGCGGCCTTCATATTCGCCTTCGTTCAGGACCATCTGGGCAAATTTCGCATAATCCCGCGCCGATCCCACCATCCCGCCGCCGCCCGACAGCAGGCGCGGCCGCGTGGTGAAGCCATCCTTTTCCAGCACCGAGATCGGAATCGGTTTCTCCAGCACCTTGGTGGTGCCGGGCGCGGTCCACAGATAGTTGGCCGCCAGGCGCGTCTTGTCCTTCGCCCAGAAGCCGGTGTCCTTCATGCCCAGGGGCCCCAGAATCTGCTGCTCCAGCACCTTGTCAAAGCTCATGCCGGTCAGCCGTTCCAGCAGCGCGCCGGCAACATCGAGACTGATCGAATATTTCCACGCCGTGCCGGGATCGAGCGCCAGCGGCAGGCCGGCCAAAGATTGTGCCATCACCTGCAAATCGGGCAGCGCGCCATCGCCGGGCTGCAGGAAGGCCGGCACGCTGCCGGGTTGGATGCCCAGCCGCTTGTATTCCTTTTCCAGCGGGCCGTTGCCGTTGATCGTATAGGAAAAACCCGCCGTGTGGGTGAGCAGGTGACGCACGGTGATCGGGCGGGCCGCCGGGCGCGATTCGAGGCCCTTGTCGGGATCGACGAGCACCTTCATGTCGCGAAATTCCGGCATGATGTCGGCGATCGGCTGATCCAACTTCAATTCGCCGGTGGCCACGCGCTGCATGATGGCCATCGCCGTGATCGGCTTGGACATCGAATAGATCCGCCACAACGTATCGGGCGTGGCCTTCTCGTTGCCGCCAAAGGCCGTCACCCCGGCCGAGACGAACACCGGCTTGTGCTTGCCTGGCTCCACCAGCGCCACCACGGCGCCGGGCACCGCGCCCTTGGCGACATAGGCATCGATCAGCGAC
>JAIXQM010000170.1 GCA_027485735.1 Sphingomonadales bacterium
ATGGCAGCTTCGGCTTCGCCGGCCTGCACACCGTTCTGTGGGAAGATCGCCGAACGATACTGGGTGCCGATATCGCCGCCCTGCCGGTTCAGCGTGGTCGGATCATGGGTGTGGAAGAAGATGTCAAGCAGTTCGGCATAGCTGATGATGTCCGCATCATAAACAATGCGCACGGCTTCGGCATGGCCGGTGGTGCCGCTGCACACCTGTTCATAGTTGGGCATGTCCTTGTGGCCGCCGATATAGCCGGATTCAACCGCTTCGATGCCCTTCAGTTCATTGAAAACTGCTTCGGTGCACCAGAAACAGCCGCCGGCAATGATGGCGATATCATGCGTCATATATACCTCGTTGTCTAAGTCTTGTGTTGATTCTATAGTGATCTGTAGGTGGTGGGGCACCCGAGATAGGCCCGGCTGAAGAGCGGGGCAAGGCAATCGCGCGCGGGCAGGGCGTCGCATGATGGTGCACGGGGGCGTGTGTGAGCAGTTTCCAGGATGTCCAGACGTTTGTGCGCGCCGTGCGCACCGCGCCCAGCCTGACCGACATCGGTCTGGTGATGAAGGATGCCACGCGCGCCTTTCAGTTCGATCATTTCGCGCTGGCGCAACGAATCAACGCGCCCGACCGGCTTGGACCGGTGCGGCTCACCGATTTTCCCGATCACTGGGTCGACAATCTGGTGCCCAGCGGCCGCGTTGCCGATGATCCGGTGCTGCTGGCCTGTGAACGCAGCGTCACTCCCTTTGCCTGGAGCCGGCTTGATAGCATCATGCCGCTGTCCAGCCGCCACAAGGCCTACATGACCCAGGCGCGCGCCGCCGGGCTGGCAGAGGGCTATACCGTGCCGATCCATGTGCCCGGCCAGGCCTCGGGCCTCGTCAGCTTCGTGATGGCCCAAGGCCGCGAACTGCCGTCGGACTCGCTGCCAGCGGCACAATATCTGGCCTGCTTTGCGTTTGAAGCCGCACGCCGGTTGAAGCTGCAACTGGAAGGCAATGATCCGCCCGAAGGCCCGAAACTGACGCAACGCCAGCTCGATTGCCTGGTGTTGGCCGCGCGTGGCAAGTCCAACTGGGTGGCGGGCCAGTTGCTCGGCCTGTCGGGCGGCACGGTCCACAAATATCTTGAGGCCGCCAAGACGCGCTATGGCGTTGCCACCCGCACCGAACTGGTGGTGCGCGCCCTGTTCGATGGCCAGCTTTCCTTTGCCGATGTGATGGGTGACAGCCGCCGGGACGGCTGATAAGCCTTTGCGCTGAATTGGGGTCGCAGACGCCCCGGCAGCCTTGGGGTGAGCACAGCGCATGGCCGAACACGACAACGATGCTGAGACCGGAAAGCCGGTTCCACCGGTCGGCGGTCCTTATGCCTGGTATGTGTTGGCGCTGCTCGTGCTGGTCTATGTGATGAACTTCATCGATCGGCAGATCCTGTCGATCCTGGCTGAAGACATCAAGCGCGACCTCGATCTCACCGATGCCCAGTTGGGCTTCCTCTATGGCACGGCCTTTGCGGTGTTCTACGCGTTGTTCGGGGTGCCGATCGGCCGGCTGGCGGATAACTGGGTGCGCACACGACTGCTGGCGCTTGGCCTCACTCTGTGGTCGGGGATGACGGCGATGTCAGGCCTGGCCGGCAGTTTCTCCCAGCTTTCGCTCGCCCGCATCGGCGTCGGCGTGGGCGAGGCGGCCGCTGGTCCGTCGGCCTATTCGATGATTTCCGATTGGTTCCCCAAGGCCCGTCGCGCCACCGCCATCTCCATTTATGCCGCCGGCCTGTATCTCGGCGGCGGCGTTTCGCTGCTGATCGGCGCGGTGGTGGTGAAGGGCTGGAACACGGCCTATCCCGGTGGTGGTCCGCTGGGGTTGGTCGGCTGGCAGGCGGCGTTCATGGCCGTGGGCATCCCCGGGCTGTTGCTGGCCTTGTGGGTGGCGACCCTCATCGAACCGATCCGCGGCCGCGCCGATGGCCTGCCACCGCCCGTGCCGATGCCGGGCAAGACGATCATCCGCAATTTCCTCGCCGATCTGGCCAGCGTCATCCCGCCGCTCACCCTGATCAACATGGCGCTGCTCGGTCGCCGCGCGCTGATGGAAAATGTCGCCGTGCTGGCCCTGGTTGCCGGTCTGGTGGCGACGCTGGTGCATTTCACGGGCGAGATCCCGCAGTTCCTTGCCGTTGGCACTGGCCTTTATGCCGTGCTCAGCTGGGCGCAATCGATCAAGCGCCGCGACAAGCCGACCTATGAGATGATCTGGGGCACGCCGGCCTTCGTACTCACTATCTTGGGCTTCGGTTCGATCAGTTTCGTCGGCTATTCTGTCGGCTTCTGGGCAGCCCCCTATGCCTTGCGCACCTTTGCCGAACCGATGCTGGCCAGCGGGGGCCCAATCCCCTGGTATGCCACCAAGGAGTCGGTGGCCTTCATCCTGGGCGGCGGCGGCGCGCTCGGCGGATTTGTCGGCACCATCCTTGGCGGCGTGCTCGGCGATTGGGCCAAGAAGCGCCATCCTTCCGGGCGCATCATGGTGGGTGCGCTGGCCACGCTGGTGCCGGCGCCCTTCATCTGGATGCAGTATACGACCAGCGATTTGGCGATCTTTTTCCTGTGCTTTGCGCCCACCACCGTTTTTGGTTCCATGTACGTCGGTGTGGCAGCTGCCACGACGCAGGATCTGGTGATGCCACGCATGCGCGGTGCGGCGACCGCCACCTTCTTCATCGGCACCACGCTGTTCGGGTTGGGCCTGGGGCCGTGGTTCACCGGCTTTGTGTCGAAGGTCAGCGGCAGCCTTGGCACCGGCGTGCTGGCATTGCTGTTGATGGCCCCCTTCACCATCATCTGCCTCTATTTCGTCTACCGCCTGCTGCCCAAGGCCGAAGCCACTCGGCTCGATCGCGCCCGCGCCGCCGGCGAAATCATCGGAGCCTCTGCCACATGAAGATCGAATCCCTGTTCAGCGTCGCCGGCAAGACCGCCGTCGTCACCGGCGGCAGCCGCGGCATTGGCGAGATGATCGCCCGCGCGCTGATTGAGAACGGCGCCAGGGTCATCATCACCAGCCGCAAGATCAGCGACTGCGAAGGGCTCGCCGCCCAGCTTGGCCCGGCCTGCACCGCCATCCCGGCCGATCTCAGCCAGATGGCGGAGATCGAGCGGTTTGCCGCCGCCGTCGCTTCTGTCACGCCCAAGGTCGATATTTTGTTCAACAATGCCGGCGCCTCGTGGGGGGCCGGTTTCGACGAATTCCCGGAAGCCGGCTGGGACAAGGTGATGGACATAAACGTAAAATCCGTCTTCTTCCTCACCCAGAAACTGGCGCCGCTGCTGGAGGCTGCCGCGGGCCCTGGCAATCTGGCCAAGGTGATCAACATCGGCTCGATCGATGGCCAGCATGTCTCTGATCTGGAAACCTACAGCTATGCCGCGTCAAAGGCCGGCGTACTGCACATGACGCGGATGATGGCCAAGTTCCTCGCCAAACGGCATATCAGCGTGAACGCCATCGCGCCGGGGTTCTTCCCATCGAAGATGACCGCCGCCATCGCCGAGGAGTTCCGCGAGGCCTTCCGCGCCGCCACGCCGATGCAACGCTGGGGCACGCCCGACGACATGGCCGGGGTGGCGCTGTTCCTGTCTAGCCGGGCCAGCGATTTCCTGTGCGGCAGTGTTGTGACCGTTGATGGCGGCTATGCTACCACCGTCTGATTCCGGTGCAAAAATCGGCGGCATATGGGGGAAATACCGGTAGCGCGGCATTTTCAAAAAGCGCATTGAATTGCCGTCCGGCTCGTGGTTATCGCCACGGGTGTGCGTTGATCATGCCGTTACAGGCGAGGATGGGTCGTGAAAAAGATCGAAGCTGTCATCAAGCCGTTCAAGCTGGATGAAGTGAAGGAAGCGCTGCATGAAGTGGGCGTGTCCGGGATCACCGTCACCGAAGCCAAGGGGTTCGGCCGCCAGAAAGGCCACACGGAACTGTATCGCGGCGCCGAATATGTGGTGGATTTCCTGCCCAAAGTGAAACTGGAGGTTGTCGTGGACGATGACCAGGTGGAACGGGTGGTGGACGCAATCACCAACGCAGCACGCACCGGCCGCATCGGCGACGGCAAGATTTTCGTGTCCCCCATCGAAATGGCCGTGCGCATCCGCACCGGCGAGCGAGACAGCGACGCGATCTGATTTTACCCGCTGAGTTACCAACACCCAAAAAACAACGAGGGAAGACCCAATGACCACGGCTGCTGACATTTTAGGCATGATCAAGGAGAAGGAGATCGAGTGGGTCGATCTTCGCTTCACCGATCCCAAGGGCAAGTGGCAGCACCTGACCATGGTGTCGGGCGTCATCGATGAAGACATGCTCAACGACGGTTTCATGTTCGACGGCTCGTCGATCGCCGGCTGGAAGGCGATCAACGAAAGCGACATGATCCTGATGCCGGATCTGGACGCGACCTATATCGATCCGTTCTCGGCCACCCCGATGATGATCCTGGTGTGCGATATCGTCGAGCCGTCGACTGGCCAGCTTTATGGCCGCGATCCGCGCTCGACCGCCAAGCGCGGCGAAGCCTATCTGAAGGCCAGCGGCATTGGCGACACCGTCTATGTCGGCCCGGAAGCCGAATTCTTCGTGTTCGACGATGTGCGCTTTGGCCTGGGTTACAACGAAGGCTTCTTCCACCTCGACGATATCGAGCTGCCGACGAACAGCGGTCGCCAGTATGAGCAGGGCAACATGGCCCACCGTCCGCGCGCCAAGGGCGGCTATTTCCCGGTCGCGCCCGTCGATTCCGCGGTCGATCTGCGCGGCGAAATGGTGGCGACCATGCTCGAAATGGGCCTGCCCTGCGACAAGCACCACCACGAAGTCGCCAGCGCCCAGCACGAGCTGGGCCTAACCTTCGGCAAGCTGGTGGAAACCGCTGACCGGATGCAGGTGTACAAGTATGTCGTGCACCAGGTCGCCCATGCCTATGGCAAGACCGCGACCTTCATGCCCAAGCCGATCAAGGACGACAACGGCAGCGGCATGCACACCCACCTTTCGATTTGGAACGGCAAGACCCCGCTGTTCGCTGGCGACCAGTATGCCGGCCTCAGCGAAATGGCGCTGTTCTTCATCGGCGGTATCATCAAGCACGCCAAGGCCTGCAACGCCTTCACCAACCCCGGCACCAACAGCTACAAGCGCCTGGTGCCCGGCTTTGAAGCCCCGGTGCTGCTGGCTTACTCCAGCCGCAACCGTTCGGCCTCGTGCCGCATCCCCTATGGCACCGGCGCCAAGTCCAAGCGCGTCGAAGTGCGCTTCCCGGATGCGCTGGCCAACCCGTATCTGGCCTATACCGCGCTGCTGATGGCGGGCCTGGATGGCATCGAAAACCGCATCCATCCCGGCCCGGCCATGGACAAGAACCTGTACGACCTGCCGCCGCGCGAACTGAAAAAGGTGCCGACCGTGTGCGCCTCGCTGCGGGAAGCGCTCGCTGCTCTGGACAAGAGCCGTGCTGTGTTCACCAAGGGCGGCGTGTTCACCGACGACCAGATCGATTCATACATCGAATTGAAGATGGAAGAGGTGCTGCGTTGGGAGATGACCCCGGCGCCGGTCGAGTTCGACATGTATTACAGCATGTGAGCTGCGCACGGTCCGCGGCGGTCGCACCGCCTCGCATCGCCCCTGACCCGCAAACGAAAAGGGCAGCCCGCAAAGGCTGCCCTTTTTGATTCGTTCGACGGCGTGGTTCCGGTACGCTTTTCTCTTGCTATCGTCTCCGGGGCCTACCAGGCCCCGGCGGCTCCGCAATACAGCGTCCAACCCGGCCCCTGAAGGGCAGTGGAACAGAAGAGGCGGAAAAATCGCGGAAAAGCTGCACCGTTGGACGAGTCAAAAAGGGGCGGCTGTAAGGCCGCCCCTTCTCTCTTGTCGTCCGGCCTTGCGCCTTTCGGCGCGCAGCAGTTCCTGCTGCGCGTGCGCGGCGTTATGCCTAGAACACAACCCCAAACTCCAAGCGCCCCCGTACCTGGCTCTTGTTTTGCCCGAGCGCTCCAAACGCCGCCCCCGGCGCGGCGCCGGACACCTGCACAAGGGACACTTCCGGTCGGATGAAGAAGCGGTCGAACGTGTATGTCGGTGTTACCGTCACGGTGAAGGCATTCGAACCTGGCCCGTACAGGAAGCTGGCCGCCGTTGCCGTGGGGGCGTTGCTGTCGACATACTCCAATCGCATCGGCAACGACCAGTTGTCGTCGATCTTGTACTTCGCCAGCAGGCCGACGCCCCAATTGTCGGCCTTGGTTGTGCCCAGGAACGGCAGAGCGCCGACACGGGCATATTGGAAATAAGGCTGCACCAGCCATTTGTTGCCGGAATAGCTGTAGATCAGGTTGAAAATGGTGCTGTTGTTCTGCACCGGCGGCGTGGAGAAGGTACTGCGGGCGTTGCGGGTGAGCGCGCCACCCAGCACCAGCGAGACCGTGTGCGGCCCGTCTGCATACGACACAATGCCCGACAGCCAGTTGAACTTGCCTGAGAAGAAGCCATCGGTGAGCGCGACGCTGGCGGTGACTTTGCCGAGCGTGGCGTTGGTCTGAACGCCGCGTGTGAGCACATTTTCCTGCCCCCACAGCACGCCGCGTTCGATGTTCATGTTCTGGAAGCTAAACGGCGCTTCCAGACCGATCAGCGTCGGCAGGATACCGGCTTGCACGTTGAAGCTGGACGACGGCGCCAGCTTGATCCACGCCTGCGGCACCGGGCCATAGGTGGCATCGGTGTAGGTGGTGGCGCGGGCATAACCCAGGCCCAAAGTTTCGTGGCTGTACAGCCCCGCCTGCACCAGGAACTGGAACAGGCCTTCGGGTTTCTGGATGATCACCTGCGCGTTCGACACATCGGCAAAGCTGCTGGCGACACCCGGCGTGCTGTTCGTTTGCGCGCCGACATACCCGCTTGCGACGCCGGTCACATAGATTTTCGATCCCGCCAGATCAAAGCTGACCGGCTTGGGATTATAGCTGAGCGGGCCGCTGAGGCCCGGGAGCAGAGCAGGCGGCGCGTCCTGGGCTGCGGCCATCCCGGCCGAGGCCAAGGCCGTGGTCATCACTATTGCGCGGGCCAAGCCCGTTCGACGCAAAATATTCGTCACAGTATCATCCTTCTGCCCGAGGAAATGCAATTAAAATGCAGGCTTTGCAATTTTGCCCAGCATCATAATCATGCACTGCAGCACAAAGGATCGAGCTACGCTGAATAGCGTATTATACGTCAAATCACCATTTTGATTTTTACTAAAGCTATTTGTGTATTTGTTGTATCAATTACTTTGTTTAATGTAATTTACATTATAATATTTCAGAAAAAAAGGCCCGCTTGTTGCCAGGCGGGCCCCTTCTCATAAAGATGGATCGATCAGGGATTGTAGGCACGCTCGCCATGTTCGCCCAGATCGAGGCCTTCACGTTCGACGTCGGCGCTCACCCTCAGACCCGTGACGGCCTTGGCGATGAAGATGGCGATGGCAGTACCGATGGCTGCCCAGACGATGGTGGTGCCGACCGCAAGCAACTGGACCACGATCTTTTCGCCCATGTCGTAATCAGCAGCACCAGGCCCTCCCAAAGCTGGCGAGTAGACGACAGCAGTGCCAATCGCGCCGACGATGCCGCCGATGCCATGGATGCCAAACGCATCAAGGGAGTCGTCATAGCCAAGCTTGGGCTTGAGCATCGAGACCGCAAGGTAGCAGACCACCGCCGCCACAGCGCCAAGGCCCATGGCGCCGAGCGGACCAGCGTTGCCAGCCGCCGGGGTGACCGCAACCAGGCCGGCGATGATGCCTGAAGCGAGGCCGAGCGACGACGGCTTGTGGCCGGCGACCTTTTCGGTGGCGAGCCAGGCGAGTGCCGCCGCAGCGGTGGCAACAAAGGTGTTGATCATCGCCAGTGCCGCCGAACCATTGGCTTCCAGCGCCGAGCCGGCGTTGAAGCCGAACCAGCCGACCCACAGCATGCCGGTGCCAACCAGCGTGAGTGTGAGCGAATGCGGGGCCATGGTATCTTTGCCGAAACCGAGGCGCTTGCCGAGGATCAGTGCCGCGACCAGAGCCGACACGCCGGCATTGATGTGAACCACCGTGCCGCCAGCGAAATCGAGCGCGCCCATCACGAAGAACAGGCCCGATGCCGCCCATACCATGTGCGCGATCGGCAGGTAGACCAAAGGCAGCCAGACCAAAGTGAACACCATCACGGCGGAGAACTTGATACGCTCCACCACCGAACCCAGAACCAGGCTGGCGGTGATGGCGGCAAAAGTCATCTGGAAGCAGACAAAAACATATTCGGGAATCACCACATCCTTGGTGAAGGTCGCCGCGGTGCTGTCGGGCGCGATGCCGGACAGGAACAGGCGGTCAAAGCCAGCGATGAACGGCTTCAGTGCGCCGTCCATGTCGGGCCCGAAGGCCATTGAATAGCCAAACACCACCCACAGCACCATGACAAGGCAGGTGGCCGCGCCGATCTGCGTCATGCTGGACAGCATGTTCTTGCTGCGCGTCAGACCGCCGTAGAACAATTGCAGACCCGGCAGGATCATCAGCAGCACCAGGAGCGTCGATACCATCATCCACGCGGTATCGCCCTTGTCGGGCACTGGAACGGCGGCAGCGTCTTGCGCCAGTGCCGGCACCGCGGTCATGAGGGCGAGGCCGGCAAGCACGGCAGGCGCCCGCAATCTGTGAAGGATCCTTGTCATCAAATTCCCCTGCTTTGAAACCCTGCGGGCCGATCATGACGCTGGTGCGCATTTCGACCCTTGGTGGCGGGATAGATGCCCGGCGCCGGGGAGCGGCAATATAAGGCGTTTGACGGTGCAGTGCAGCAAAGCCTCGCCGGCGCTGGCCGTATGGGCCAAATTGCCATGGCGCGCCCATGGCAATTGCCGCATGACCTGCCGCTATCGGAGGTGCCGACGGCGCCTCTTGACAGTCAATCGGGCAGGAGAACGACGTGAAGAAGATCGAGGCAGTGATCAAGCCGTTCAAATTGGACGAGGTGAAGGAAGCGCTGCACGAGGTCGGCGTTTCGGGCATCACTGCGACTGAAGCAAAGGGTTTTGGGCGGCAGAAGGGCCACACCGAATTGTATCGCGGCGCGGAATATGTGGTGGATTTCCTTCCCAAGGTGAAGCTGGAGATCGTCGTTGAGGACGACCAAGTGGAACGGGTCGTAGAAGCCATCACCAATGCCGCCCGCACCGGGCGCATCGGCGATGGCAAGATCTTCGTGTCTCCCATCGAAATGGCGGTGCGCATCCGCACCGGCGAGCGCGACAGTGACGCGGTCTGAATATTCCAACTGAGGCTTCTGGCCCAGTTTTACGGAACCGGTGGTCGGCCACGGATGAGCTATCGTCCGGGTCGCCTACCGAATCTCCGGCCGGTCCTATGTTTAAAACGAGATTTCACACCGGATATTGTGCGACGCACCAATTCGGCCTGCTCGACCCCAACGCTGTCGAGAAATCGTTAAACCACGAAAAAATATAAAAAAAACGGGTCGGAACGTGAGTTCCGACCCTAGTAAATCCTTGGGGAGGATCGCCATATTGGCAACGCCCTTGTGCACCGCACAATGTTACAGAACAATGCGCGAAATGGCGTACGGCCAAAAAAAATGTCGCACCCGGTCAAACAGGCCTAGCCGCTGGCGGCCCGCGCGGCTGCGCCCTATAGAAGGCGCATGTCCGATCTGTTCGCTGCCACGCAAAGCTCCACCGATTATGATGCCAGCCATATCGAGGTGCTGGAGGGGCTTGAACCCGTCCGCCGCCGCCCCGGCATGTATATCGGCGGCACCGATGAACGCGCGCTCCACCATCTCGCCGCCGAAGTGCTCGACAACGCCATGGACGAGGCCGTGGCCGGCCATGCCAGCCGTATCGAGGTGACCCTGGAGGCCGACAACAGCCTCACAATCACCGACAACGGCCGCGGCATCCCGGTCGATCCGCACCCGCGCTTCCCCGACAAATCGGCGCTGGAGGTGATCCTGACCATGCTCCATTCGGGCGGCAAGTTCAGCGGCAAGGCCTATGCCACGTCTGGCGGCCTGCACGGCGTGGGCATCAGCGTTGTCAACGCGCTGTCGGACGATACGGTGGTGGAAGTCGCCCGCAACAAATTGCTCTATCGCCAGCGCTATTCACGCGGGATTCCGCAAGGGCCCATCGAGGAACTGGGCGCCACGCAGAACCGTCGCGGCACCAGCGTCAAATTCCACCCCGATGCCGAGATTTTTGGCGAGGATGCCCGTTTCAAGCCGGCCCGGCTCTACAAGCTCGCCCGGTCCAAGGCCTATCTGTTTGGCGGTGTCGAAATCCGCTGGCGCTGTGCACCGGAACTGGTGACGCCCGATGTGCCGGAAACCGCGGTGTTCACTTTCCCCGGCGGCCTGGCCGATCACCTGAAGGAACGGCTCGACAACCGTCCGCTGGTGGTGCCCGATCTGTTTGCTGGCCGCACCGATCTGCCGGCTGGCCCCGATGGCAAGCCGATGGGCGCGGTGGAATGGGCCTGCGCCTGGCCGCAATATGGCGAAGGTTCGGCCAGTTTCTATTGCAACACCATCCCCACCCCGGATGGCGGCACCCACGAAGCCGGCCTGCGGCTGGCGCTGACACGCGGCCTGAAGAATTATGCCGGGCTGACCGGCAACAAGAAGGCCAGCGATCTTTCCGGTGAAGACGTTTTTGCCGGGGCGGAGATCATGCTTTCGCTGTTCATCCGCGATCCGCAGTTCCAGAGCCAGACCAAGGACCGGCTGACCAGCCCGGAAGCCACGCGCCTGGTGGAAAACGCCATCAAGGATCATTTCGATCACTGGCTGGTGGCCAATGGCGAACGCGGCAAGGCGCTGCTCGCCTTCGTGGTGGAGCGCATGGAAGACCGGCTGCGCCGCCGCCAGGAAATGATGGTGAAGCGCAAGACCGCGACCAGCAAATCGTCCTTGCGCCTGCCCGGCAAGCTCACCGATTGCGCCCGTGATGACGCGGTGGGCACCGAATTGTTCATCGTGGAAGGCGATTCCGCCGGTGGCAGCGCCAAGCAGGCACGCGATCGCAACACGCAGGCGATTTTGCCCATTCGTGGCAAGATCTTGAACGTCGCCAGCGCCAACATGGCCAAGATCGGCGCCAACAACGAAATCGCCGATCTCACGCTCGCCATGGGCTGCGGCACGCGCGACAAGTACAGCCCGGAAAACCTGCGGTACGAACGCATCGTCATCATGACCGACGCCGATGTGGACGGCGCCCATATCGCCACGCTGCTGATGACCTTCTTCTTCCGCGAAATGCCGGGCCTGGTGCGCGATGGCCGGCTCTATCTCGCCCAGCCGCCGCTCTATCGCCTCGCCGCGGGCGGCACCGTGGCCTATGCCCGCGACGATGCTCACCGCGAGGAGCTGATGAAGACGGTGTTCAGCGGCAAGACCAAGGTGGAGGTCAGCCGCTTCAAGGGTCTGGGTGAAATGAACCCGTCGCAGCTGAAGGAAACCACCATGGATCCGGCGCGGCGCAGCCTGATCCGGGTGAAGCTGCCCGAGGATGTGGATGGCCGCGCCGATGTCGCCGATCTGGTCGAACGGCTGATGGGTCGCAACCCGGAACATCGTTTCCACTTCATCCAGAGCCACGCCACCTCGATCGAGGCCGACGCCATCGATGCCTGAGGGCCCACGATCTGCCTGGCGGGCGAACATCGCGCCGCTCATGCGCTATGCTAGTGTGATGGGCATCAAGGCCGGCAATATCGCCACCGGCCTGATCGTGACCCTGCTGCTCGCCCGTGCCGGCGGGCCGGAAGTGCTGGGCAGCTATGCCATGGCGATCCAGACGGCGCAGCTCGTCTCCATTCTCGCCGTGGTCGGCTGTGATCAGCTCGCCCTGCGTGAGGTCGCGGCGCATCTGCGGCTGGGCGACAAGGCGGCGGCGGCCAGTTACATGCGCCATTATCTCAAGTTCGTGGCGCCATTGGCCGCGCTGGTCACCGGGCTTTATGCTGGCAGCGTCTGGTTGCTGCTGAACGCCGGCTTTGCCCCGGCGCAAGAAGGCGCACTGCTGGCGGCGACCGGCTTTGTGGCAGCCAACGCCTTTTACCTGATGGGCCTGGGCCTGGTGCGCGGGATGGGCAATGCGGTGTGGGCGCAATTGTTCGATGGACTGTTCACGGTACCGCTGGCGCTGGCGCTGGGCCTGATGTTGCTCACCGGCGGCCGCATCGAGGCGGTGGGCAGCGTGCACGCCGCAACCGCCTGCCTGGTGGCCCTGATGGCACTGCTGTTTGCGCTGGTGTGGCGGCAAACGCGGGACTGGGGTTCGGCGCCGGTGGCCGATGCCCCCTCGCCCTGGGTGGACGGCTCACCCATGATGATGATCTCCTTCCTGATGTTCTTCGGCCAATGGTTGCCACAGTTTCTGGCCGGCACGCTGGGAAGCGCGGGCGACGCCGGGGCGTTCCGGGCCGCCTGGCAGGTCGCCATGCCCTTTGCCGTGGTCTATTCGACCGTCACGACCATGATGTCGGCCCCGGTGTCGGGCGATCTGCGCCAAGGCCGGCGCGATCTGGCGCATCGCCGCCTGCGCCGTTATCGCTATGCCGCGCTTGCCTCCACTCTTCCGCTGGCGCTGCCGCTGCTGATCTGGCCGGAACCGGTGTTGACCCTGTTGTTTGGCCCGGCCTTTGCGGGCGCAGCTCCGTTGCTGCAATGGCTGGTAGTGGCCAATATGCTGGGAATCCTGGCCGGACCGTCAGGCGCAATCATCACCATGGCCGGCCGCAGCCGCGAAACACTGATCTTCATGGTGGCCGGCGCGGCGCTGATGCTGGCGCTAGCCCTGGTGCTGGTGCCGCCGTTCGGGATCACCGGACTGGCAATGGCCTATGCCGCCGGTTATGGCGTGCGCATCGTGCAAGGTTGGTGGCTGGCGCGCCGTATACTGCTCGAAAAGCCGTAACCGGGGTGCAGAGAGTCTGGCTGGTTTGTGGCTTGACAAGCCTTGTTGCGCTGCGACAAGCCTGACGGCTGGAAAAGGGAGTGTGCGATGGATACCGGCCAGCCGGCGACCGATCCGGGGCAATCGCTTGATTCAGTGGCGCGCCACCGGCGAACACCTGCCGTAATTTTGCGCGCCCTGTTCGAACGCCGCCACTATGTTGCCGCCGCGAATGCACTAGCCAAGGTGGATGCGCCTATTGATTTCCTGAAGCGCTATGTGTCGAACGGCGGGCAGTATCCGGCCGATATTACTGTGCGTACGCCGCAAGGCCCGATCACGCTGACCACCTATTCCCCCGACGATGTGCAGACCATCAACGAGATTTTCCTGCGCGGCGATTATGATGCGCCCGCCAATGGCCAGGTGGTCGTGGATTTCGGTTCCAATATCGGCATTTCGGCAGCCTTCTTCCTGTCGCGTCGGCCCGATGCGGTGATCTATTGCCACGAACCGGTGCCGCGCAACATCGAACGGCTGAAGCAGAATCTGGCCCAGTTCGG
>JAIXQM010000080.1 GCA_027485735.1 Sphingomonadales bacterium
GAAGGGGCTGCTAAGCTTCCCGGCGCAACGCCTGCGGAGTGATCACGCCCTGAACAGCCTGCTGCCGGAATCGCCCTTTCACCGGATGCGCCTGATGGCGACGCTGCTGCTGGCAGCGATGGCCGTGATTTTCATCGTCTGCCTGATGTTTCCCAAGGCGCATCCGGCTGTGCCGTGGGTGATGGCGTTCAGTGAAGCGGCGATGGTGGGCGGCCTTGCCGACTGGTTCGCTGTCACCGCGCTGTTCCGTCATCCGCTGGGTCTGCCGATCCCGCACACCGCCATAATCCCGCAGCAGAAGGACCGGCTGGGCGAAACCCTGGCCCAGTTCCTGAAAGACAATTTCCTGAAACCCCAGGTCGTCGCCCGCCGGCTGGACGATGCCGATCTGGCCGGCGTGCTGGCGCGCTGGCTGGCCGCGCCGCCGGCCGCAGGACCAAACCGCAAGAAGGGCATCGCGCCACTGGTTGGCCAGCTGATCGACGGGCTGGATGATCCCGCCATTGCCAAGGCGGTGGAAGATCTGGCCCGCGGCCGGCTGCAATCCATGCAATTGTCCCCCATCATTGCCGAAGCGGTGGACACGCTGGTGGCGGGAGGCCGCCACGAACTGCTGATCGATGCCGCTGTCGAATGGGGGCTGGCAACGATCGTCGATGAAGCCCCCAATATCCGCGGCAAGGTGACGGAACGCACCAACTGGCTGCTGCGCCTCGCCGGCGCCGATGAAAGCCTGTCGGACACGATGATCAGTTCGGTGCAGCGCCTGCTGGTGGAGATCAAGCATGACCCCTGGCACCCGGTGCGCCAGCGCCTGGTCGAGGCGTTCAAGCAATGGACCTTCGATTTGCGCCACTTCCCCGAAAGCCAGGCGCGGGTGGAAGGCTTCAAGGATGATCTGCTCGCCAATCCGGCGATGGGCAGTTGGGTGCAGGGCCTGTGGGATGCGGCGCGCGGGGCATTGGCCACCAGCCTGAAACAACCCGGCGAGAACCGGCTGGGCGGCGCGCTGGTGGCGCTTGGCAACCGCATCGAAGGGGACGACGCGTTGAAGGCGGGGCTGAACACCGCCCTGCGCCGCGCCGTTGCTGGCCTCGCCAAGACCCATGGCGACGAGATCGTGAAGCTGGTTTCCGAAACCGTGCGCAGCTGGGATGCCGATACCGTCACCGACAAGGTGGAACAGGCGGTTGGCCGCGATCTGCAGTTCATCCGCATCAACGGCACGCTGATCGGCGGTTGCATCGGCGTGGTCATCTATGCCAGTGCGCGCTTTGTCCTCCTCCCACACTGAGTGCCCGATGGTTGATCGCCAGCCCACCCTCGCCCATCCCGCCGTCACGTTGCGCGCCGCCACCGCAGCCGATTGGCCGGCGCTGTTTGCCGCCGCCCATGATCCCGGCATCTGGGAAGGCCACCCGGCACATGATCGCTGGCAGGAACCGGTGTTCCGCGCCTTCTTCGACGATGGCCTGGCCAGCGCCGGCATGCTTGTCGCCGAAGAACCGGCGACCGGCGCGCTCATCGGTTCCTCCCGCTTTGATTTCAGCCGCGCCGAACCCGGTGAAGTGGAAGTGGGCTGGACCTTCCTGGTGCGCCGCCACTGGGGCAGCCGCACCAATCACATCATGAAGGCACTGATGGTCGGCCACGCCCTGCAGAGCGTGGAACGGGTGATCTTCCTCATCGGCGAAACCAACATTCGCAGTCGCACCGCCATCACCCGCATCGGTGCGACGCTGACCGACCGGCAGATGACCGCCCAGCTGTCCACCGGGCCGGTCACTCACCTGTACTACAGCATCGGTCGCGCCGGCTTTGCCGCGGGGCCGCTCTTCCCACTATGGAAAGAACGGATCAGCTGACATCCACCAGATTGTCGTCCGAATTGCGGTCGACATATTTGTTGTAGGGGTCGATCCCGGCCACCGTGGGCTTGGCCTTGCTGATCAGCACCAGCACCTGTTTGCCCGATGTCACCGGCAGCCGCGTCATCGCCAGCACATCGGTGCGGCTGAACGCTCCCTGCCCCGGCTTGGCGGTGAACAGGCCAACGTCGATCGTGTCGGCCAGCGGTGCGGCTTTCTCCACGCCCTTGCCATCGGCATAGAGCTTGGCGGCATCCACCGTCAGCCGCGTTTCCCAGCGGCCATCGGCCAATTTCCGGGTCGTCGCCGCCGTCGCCTTCAGATCATACAGGGTGATGCGCTCGAACAGGTCGCTCACCAACTGCCGTTCGGCGTCATTGCGGGCCAGCGACTTGTAGCCGTTCACCAGCGTCGTGGAGGTGAGATAAGGCTGGCTCTTGAACTTGTGGGTGGCGAGCAGGCCGGACAACATGGCGTTGACCCGATCCTCGCCCAGCCGGTCGGCGAGCAGATACATGACCAGGCTGCCCTTGCGGTAATGGATATAGCCCTGGTTCTCGACCCGATTCAGCGGCAGTTCCTCGATGATCTCGCCGCCGCGGTTGCGCAGATAATTGTCGAGCTCATATTTCAGGAAGCGACGGATCTTGTCCTCGCCATAGAGCTGCTTCATCACCATCAGCGCCGAATATTGCGCCATGGTCTCCACGAACAATGTGCCGCCCTGCATTTCGGCGCTGATGATCTGGTGGCCCCAATATTGGTGGGCGACCTCGTGCGCGGTGACATAGGTAACGTAATCGATCTTCTCGGGATCATCATTGGCGGCCAGGAAGCCGATGGATTCCGAAAACGGGATCGTGCCGGCAAAGGCCTGCGCGAAATTCTCGTAACCCGGAAACTCGATGATGCGGGCATAATCGAACTGATAAGGCCCGAAATTCTTGCGGAAATACGCGAGGCTGGTCTTCATCGAAGCCAGCATGGTGTCCACGTTATAGGCGTGGGACGGGTGGTGATAGACGGTGAGTTTCACGCCATCGGCATCGGCAGACTTTTCCGCATAGGCCGCCGACTGTACCGAGAAGAACGACAGGATCGGTTGCGGCGAGACGAAGCGCGCAATGCGGCGGCCGCCTTCCACCCGATCTTCCACCTTGCGGCCCGGCGCGATCGGCGTCTGCCCGGCACTGGTGGCCAGCGTGATGTCGCTGTTCACCCAATCGGCATTGCCCAGATAGTTGCGCTCCAACGCCGCCTTGTCGCCCAGCGGTGGCAGGCGGCGTTCGGGAATGAGGCCATATTTGCGGCGCTTGGCGCGATCCTGCAGAAAGCCATCCTGGCTCATGCCGATCTGCGGCATAAAATCGCCGTTGTTCATGAAGCTGCCGTTGGCGATGAGATTGGTGTCCTCACCACGCGCCGGGAAGCCGGCTTGTTCACGGGTAATGGTGAAATCCACTGCCAACTGCGCGCCCGGCGCCAGCGGCCGATCGAAACGGTAGATGCGATATTTGTTCTCCGCATCGTCCATCGCCAGGCGGGCGCCCGGCACGGTGATGCGCGCGATCTCGCTCTTGATCGAACCCAGCCGCACATGCAGTTCCGCCAGCGGCGCGCCGGTGTCGTTTACCAGGCGCATCTGCCCCTGCGCCTGCATCCGGCGCTGTTCAGGCCACAGATCGACCCGCAGCTTCACATCGGTGGTGGAAGGCTGTTTCAGGCCAAGATAGCGCGCATAGCGTTTTTCATATTCGGCCTGCCGCGCCTCATTGTCGTCGCGGGTGCGATAGTCGTTCAGCACGTTCGTGTTTTGCCAGATGAAGGCGCCACTGGCGGCGCTGCCGGCCAGGCTGATCAGGATCAGCACCAGCGGCACGCCGGCCAGCCGGCGCGGCAAGGCCCGCAGCCGCGGCCACAGCGACACATCGGTGCCGCGCCGCCACAACAGATGCGCCAGCACCGCCAGCAGCAGCGCCACTAAGCTCCAGTAGATCTGCAGCCACATCCCGCCCAAGGCGCCGATCTGGTTGCTGTTCAGATCGGAAAAGCGCGCCGGGGTCACTGCGCCATAATTGTAGAGCGGGTGTTCAAAGCCGATGTTGCCCAGCGTGATCGAGGCGACGAGGTACACTACCATCACCGCCCAGCCGACATATTTGTTGGGGCTGAGCGCTTGCACGAACACCGACAGCACCGCCAGTTGTACCATGAAGATGCCATCGGGCAGGATATACCACGCCAGATATTGCAGCGGTTCCAGCGCCGTCACCCCGCGCCACAGCTGCACCAGCATCGCCGCCAGTACAGACACGATCAGGCTGGTGAACAGCACGCCGGCCACTGCCAGCACCTTGGGCACCAGATAGGCCCAGTTCGGCAGCGATGTGCTGTCCACGATCTCGTGGAAGCGGCGATCCCGATCGCGCCACACCACTTCGCCGGCGTAGTAGATCGCAATGATGATCGGGAAGATCGTGAAACTGCCATTCAGCTGTTCGATCAACGCAAAGGTGAGCGGCCGCGCCGGCGTACCGTAAATCTCGTTGGCATAGATCAGCCCGCCAGCGGCATTGAACAGGCCGATCAGCAGCAGCACCAGATAGGCCGGGCTCTTGAACACCAGGCCCATTTCAAAGCGGCTGCGCGCCCACAGCCGGGCACCGGCGGCCGTGGCCTGGCGCGGCGCGGGCAGAACGGCCACGGTTTGCGGCAGGACGGCCGCGGCCTTGGCCTCTTTCTTGGCAGCGCGCGCCGCAGCGCGGGCCGAAAGGCCGCCTTCGGCAAAACGGAAGCGCCAGCCGGCAAAGCCCAGCGCCGCCAGCGCCACGCCCAGCCAGATCGCCCGATTGGCCAGCAAGGCCCCAGTCAGCGGCGGGGTGAGGCCGTTGCGTTCGGCTGCTGTCCAGTAGCGCGTGGCATTGCCGATGGCGGCAAAACCAAAGGGTTCGATCAGCGCGGCGGTCTCACGCAGTTCCGGCTTGGTGCGCAGGAAGCCATTGAGCACCAGGTACAACACCAGGAACACCACAACGCCCACATAGGAATACATCATCGACCGGGTGAGCGTGGCGACCGCAAAGAAGATCGCCGAGGTGAGCAGCACGTTGGGCAGCGCCAGCACCAGATAGGCATAGGCATAGTCGGCCACACGGTTCGGCCCCAGCGTTTCCGGATCAAGCCAGGGCATCACCGATCCGATCACGATCGCCAGCGGCACCACCAGGAAGGCCAGCGCTCCGGCCAGCGCCGCACCGGTGAAGCGGCCGAACAGATAATCGAACTTGGAAACGCGCGTGGCCCGCACCATCGGGCCAAAGCCGCTTTCATCATCGCGCACGATCACATTGGCCACGAAGGCGGTCGTGACGAACATGAAGAACAGCGAGAGGATCTGGTGCACCTGCACCACGGCAAAGGGCGCGTTCTTGTGCACATTGCCGCCCGATCCGATCGAGATCTGATCAACCGTGGTCGCCCCGAAGGTGAGCAGGAAGAACAGGATCGCGACAACCCAGAACACCGGGTTCTTCAGCTGATAGCGCAGCTCGAACAGCGTGATGGCGCCAAACATCGACCCCGCCTCAGGCTGCAGCAGCGGTGGCGGTGCGGCGGCTGCGGGCCAGCGTGGCGAAATACACATCCTCCAGCCCGCCTTCGACGGCGGTGAAGCCGGCACCCGGATCGCGGTCGGACAGGATGTGCACGATCGTTCGCCCGGCAAACAGCCGCGTAGAGATCACCTCATAAGCGGCCTTGGTGGCGTCCAGCTCGTCTCGCCCGATCGTCTTGGCCCAAACGGTGCCACGCGCCCGTTCGATCAACTCCAGCGGCGCGCCTTCCAGCTGGATGCGCCCGCCAGCCAGCACCGCCATGCGCGGACACAGATCGGCGACGTCTTCAACGATGTGGGTGGAAAGGATGATCACCACATTCTCGCCAATCATTGCCAGAAGGTTGAGGAACCGGTTGCGCTCTTCGGGATCAAGGCCGGCGGTCGGCTCATCGACGATGATCAGCCGCGGATTGCCGATCAGCGCCTGGGCAATGCCGAACCGTTGCCGCATCCCGCCCGAAAAGCCGGCGATGGCCTTGCTGCGCACATTCCACAGGTTGGTCTGGTTGAGCAGCGTCTCCACCGTCGCCTTGCGTTCTCCGGCACTGGCAATGCCCTTCAGAACGCACATGTGATCCAGCATCGCATAGGCCGAAACGCGCGGATAAACCCCGAAATCCTGCGGCAGATAACCCAGCGTCTCGCGCAATTTTTCCGGTTGGGCGATCACGTCGATATCGCCAAACATGATCGTGCCGGCCGTGGGCGTCTGCAGCGTCGCCACCGTGCGCATCAACGTCGATTTGCCGGCGCCATTGGGGCCGAGCAGGCCGAACATGCCGTTGGGCACGGTCAGGTTCACATCATCCAGCGCGCGGGTGCCATTGGCATAGACATGGGTGACGCCCGACAGCTGCAGCATGATGCGAAACTCCTCCCGTTGAACCGGCTTTTCATAGCAGCTGTATTATCAATGTAAAGCGGTCGGCGGTTGCCAAGTCCTCCGGCCTGCGCCAGTCTGGAATCAAAGGGGAAGTTGCCATGAAAAGTCGGGCTTTGATCGGATGGGCGCTGCTGGCGCTGGTGGCAGCGCCGGTAGCGGCCAGCCCGGCCTCTGACAAACTGCGCGCCTCGGTCCGCAGCTGGCGCGAAGCCAACGAACGCAAGTTGATCACCGATTACAGCGCTTTCGTCGCCATGCCGAGCATCGCCAGCAACCTGGCCGATGTGGACCGCAACGCCGATTTCCTCGAAACCCAGCTGAAATCGCGCGGCTTCACCACGCAGCAACTCCGCGCCCGCCCCGGCACGCCCGCGAGTGTGTTTGCGGAGCGCCGCACCCCCGGTGCGAAACGCACCCTCCTGCTCTATGCCCATTATGACGGGCAGCCGGTGAACCAGCCCGGCTGGCTCGATCCGCCATTTCAGCCCACACTGCGCACCGCACCGCCGGCCAGCGCCAAGGTCGATCTGGCCGCCGCGACCGCCATCGACAAGGAATGGCGGCTGCATGGCCGTGCCACCGGCGATGACAAATCCACCATCGCCGTCACCCTGTGGGCACTGGATGCACTGGCCGCCAAGGGCATCAAACCCAATGTGAACATCAAGATCCTGTGGGAGGGCGAGGAAGAGGCTGGCTCGCCCAATTTCGGCACCATCGTGCGCGCCAACAAGGCGCTGCTCGCCGCCGATCTGCTGATCATGGGCGATGGCCCGGTCCACCAGTCCGGCCGCCCGCTGGTGAGCGGCGGCAACCGCGGCATCGTCGATTTCGAAGCCACCGTCTATGGCCCCGCCCGCGCCCTGCACGATGGCCATTATGGCAATTGGGTGCCCAGCCCCACGGTGATGATCGCCGATCTGGTGATGCAGTTGCGCGACGATTCCGGCAACATCAAGGTGCCCGGCCTCGCGAGCGAAGTGCCGCCGCCCAGCGCCACTGACAAGGCGGCGCTGGCCGCCCTTCCAGCGGTGGAACCGCAACTGATGGACGAACTGGCCCTTGGCCGCCACATCGGCACGGCGCGCATCGCCGATGGCTACCTCGCCCCCACATTGAACGTCCGCGCCATCCACGGCGGCGACACACGCTCGCCGGCCGCCAACGCCATTGCCACCCAGGCCTGGGCCAGCTTCGACATCCGCCTCGCCCCTGGCCAGACCACCGCCCATGTGAAACAAGCGGTTGAAGCCCACCTCACCACCCAGGGCTGGCACATCATGCGCACCGATCCCGACGCCGCCACCCGACGCGCCCACCCCAAGCTGCTGAAACTGGATTGGGATGAAGGCGGGTCCGTCGCGGTGAAAGTCCCCCTCGACACGCCCGCTGCCAAGGCCGTCATCGACGCCATCACCCGCACCGCCGGCCCGCCTGTGCAAATGCCGCTGATGGGCGGCACCACGCCGTTTGCGGAAATCGTCGACGCCCTTCAAACCCCAATGATCGGCGTTTCCGTCGCCAACGCCGACGACAACCAGCACGCCGCCAACGAGAATATCAGGCTGGGCAATCTGTGGGACGGGATCGAGATTTACGCGGCGCTGCTGGCCGATACGAAATGGTGAAGTCCTTGATCCGTTTGTTCCTCAGCCTCCTCGCCTGCTGCCTCGCTGCGGTGCCCGTCGCCGCACAACCTGCCCCGCCGGCATTAGAAGTGGTGATCGCCGCGGCGCTGTCGGTGAAGGAGGGGGAGCCGGGAACGCCGGCCTTTGTGGCCGCGGCCGACAACTATCGCGCGGTGCTGGAAGACGCAAAACGGATCGACCGAACCCGGTTGAACCTTGATGATCAGGTCGATCACGATCTGCTGATCGCGCATGTCCGCACGCGCCTGTTCGAGATGGAAACGCTGCGGCTGCACGAGGTGAACCCCGCATCGGTGTTCGCGCTGGGCCAAACCAGCCAGTTGTTCCTGCGCCCAGGGGCGCTGCCAGACAGCGCGGTGCGGCAGGCCACGGCCGAATTGCGGCGCCTGCCGGCCGCACTGGCCCGCGCCAAGCTGACCCTGAAGAACCCCGCCCGCACCTGGACCGAAAATGCCCTCTATCAAGCCTATTACGCCCGCCTGCTGCTGCGTGATTCCGTGCCGGGCGCGATTGCGGACAGCAAGGACGTGAAGGCCGAACTCGTCGCGGCCGCCGGCCCCGCGCTGGCTGCCGTTGATGATTTCGAACGCTGGCTGAAAAGCGATCTGCTGCCGCGCTCTACCCGTTCCCCGGCGTGGAAGCCGGCGGAGATCGAGTTCTACCAGTTCGTGCAGGAACAACTGGACGAGTATGGCACCGAGGAGATGTTGCGCATCGCCAGCGACGAAGAGCGCGTGCTGACCACCGAAATGCGTGATCTGGCGCGCCAAATTCACCCCAGTGGCGATCTGCGCAAAGCGTGGGAGGTGATGAAGGACGAAGCGCCGCCGTGGGAGGGTGTGATCCCGATGGCGCAACGCTATGTCGACATGATGAGCGCCTGGCTGAAGGGACCGGGCGCCCATATCGTGACCATCCCCGATTACATCGATTATGGCGCCCGCGAATCCCCGCCGATGGCACGGCGCATCCTGTCCTTCGGCGGCGCCACCGGCGGGCCCACCGTGGCGGGCCGGCAATCGGGCTATTACATCCTCACCCCGCTGGAAGACCGGCTGACGCCGCAGGAAAAAGCCAGCCGCATCAAGGCCTACAACCCCTATTGGACGCACGTGATTTCCTACCACGAATGGCTAGGCCACAATGTGCAGATTGCCGCGCGTAATGAGAATGTCAGACGACCGATGCGGCGTGCCTATCGCAGTGCCTATTTCAGCCAGTCATGGTCGTTCTACCTGGAACGCCTGATGGAAGAAGAAGGCTATTACAAGAGCTTGCCCTATATGGAGGAGCTGAAGACAAAGATGGCGCGGCGCCAGATGCGCATGTGGCGGGTGCAGCGTATCCTGACCAAGCTGAAGATGGCGAAGGGCGAGATGAGCTTCGGTGAGGCCGTGCAGGCCTATGTCGACAAGATGGGGATGGAGCCGACCAACGCCTTCATCGAAGTGCAGCGCGATTCCCAGTCCCCGTCATCGCCGGGCCGCGAGATCATCGGCGAGCTGGAAATCATCAAGCTGCGCGAGGAATACAAGCGCCGGATGGGCGTGCATTATTCGATGAAGCATTTCCACGATAACTTGCTGACGTACGGGGATCTGCCGTTCAAGCAGATCCGCAAGCTGATGTTCCGCGACGAAGGCTGACCGGTTCAGCCCGGCAGCCCGCCCGTCTGCCGCAGGGCCTCCCCCACCGCCAGCCCGGCCGACATGGCGAGGTTCAGCGAGCGCACGTCGCGTTTCATCGGCAGGCGGATGCGGCCCTCGCAGGCGGCGTGAACATGTGGTGGCGCGCCGGCGCTTTCCTTGCCGAACAGCAGCACGTCATCGGGACGGAAGGCGAAATCATAGGCGGAAACGCTGCCCTTGGTGGTGAGCAGCACAAGCCGCGCAGCACCAATGCTGGCGTGGAAGGCGGGCCAGTCGGCGTGGCGGGTGATGGCGACGTGATCGATATAGTCCATCGCCGTGCGGCGGACGCGGGCATCGTCCCACAGGAAACCGAGCGGTTCGATCAGATCGACGGGCACGCCCAGGCAGGCGCCGAGGCGCAGTACGGCGCCGACATTGCCGGCAATTTCCGGCTCAAACAGCGCGATGCGCATTCTCAGCGCAGATTGCCAACCGCGCGCTGGATGCGCTTGCAGGCTTCTTCCAGAAGCGCATCGGACGTGGCGTAGCTGATGCGGAAGGCCGGGGAGCCGCCGAACGCCGCGCCATGGACGACGGCGACGCCTTCGGCTTCGAGCAGGTAGGCCGCGACTTCTTCGTCGTTGGTGAGCACGGTGCCGGTGGGCGTCGCCTTGCCGATCAGGCCCGAACAATCGGGGTAGACATAGAAGGCGCCTTCCGGGCGGGGGCAGATCAGGCCGGGCGTCTGGTTGAGCATGGACACCACCAGATCGCGGCGGCGCTGGAAGGCGGCGTTGCGCTCTTGAAGGAAGCTCTGATCGCCGTTCAGCGCGGCCACGGTGGCGGCCATGGAGATCGAGCAGGGGTTGGAGGTGCTCTGCGATTGCAGTTTGGCCATCGCCTTGATGATCCACGCCGGACCGCCGGCAAAGCCGATGCGCCAGCCGGTCATGGCATAGGCCTTGGACGCGCCGTTGACGGTGAGCGTGCGATCGTAAAGGCCGGGCTCGATCTCGGCCAGGGTGCCGAAATCGAAGTCGTCATAGACGATATGTTCGTACATGTCGTCGGCCAGCACCAGCACCTGCGGATGGCGCATCAGCACGTCGGCCAGCGCCTTCAGTTCCGTGCGGGTGTAGGCGGCGCCGGTGGGGTTGGACGGGGAGTTGAAGATGAACCAGCGGGTTTTGGGCGTGATGGCGGCTTCGAGCTGCTCTGGGGTGAGCTTGAAGCCCTGCGCCACGCCGCACTGGATCACCACTGGAGTGGCACCGGCGAGAAGCACGATATCGGGATAAGACACCCAGTACGGCGCCGGAATCACCACTTCATCGCCCGGATCGAGCGTGGCCAGCAAGGCGTTGAAAATCGTGTGCTTGCCGCCGGAATTGATGCTGATCTGGTCAAGTCCGTAATCGAGGTTGTTGTCGCGCTTGAACTTGGCCTGCACCGCGGCCTTGCATTCGGGCGTGCCATCCACCCCCGTATATTTGGTCTGGTTGGCGTGGATAGCAGCGATAGCGGCCTCCTTGACAAAATCCGGCGTGTCGAAGTCCGGTTCGCCGGCGCCCAGCCCGATGATGTCGCGGCCCTGACGCTTCAGCTCGGCCGCCTTGTTGGTCACCGCGATGGTGGGCGATGGCTGGATGCGGTTGATAGCGGCAGAGGTGCGATTCATGGGTAGATCCTTGTCCGACGCAGGGCATAGGTTGGCATTTGTTGCGGTGCAACCCGCGATTGCCTTCATCCACCCATGCGGCGGATATGATGCCACAACCGTTCCACCAGCCGATCGTGCGGATCCCAGCCCAGCACATCCATCGGATTTTCCACGAAGGGCGACAGGCCGTTGATATCGTGGAAGCGCGGTGTGCCGCACACATCGTCGATCATATACTCGATGCTGCACACTTCCATGCCAGCCTCACGCGCCAGCATTTCGGCCCCGGCAATCAGATTGGGCGGCGGTTCGGCACGGCGGCGGCGGCGCTGGGCCAGGCGCTGCAGCCGGTCATCAGGGCTGGCCAGCATCAGCGCATCCTCGGCGGCGGCAACATCGACCCCATAAAGGTAGCGGCCACCCAGAACCTCGATGCGAGTGGTGGTGCCATCGCGCGGTTTGACCAGCGCCTGGCACAGCCACACACCGTTAGCCGATGGCGGCAACAGGCCAGCTTCGGCGGCATGCGCCAATGCAGCACGATCATCGAAGCGGGTGACGCCCGATCCGGCACCGCTCACATCCGCTTTCACCACCACCGGAAAGCCGATGGTCGTGGCCGCCGCCAGCAGCGCTGCCGAATCGTGCACCACGCGCGTTGCCGGCGCCGCCAGCCCCAGCCGGTTGATCAGCGCCAGCTGCCGCGCCTTGCTGGCATCGATCGCCATGGCATCGGCGCCGTTCAGCACCAGCGCCCCCTGCCCGGCCCAATGATCGAGCAGCGCCATGGCGTAATAGACCGGGTGATGCACGCCGTGGCGCGCCGAGCTCATGGCGATGCGGTTGAAAATCACCGGCGCCGGCGGCTGGCCACCAATGGGATCAAAGCCGTGGCCGGCGGTGTGCACCGGCAGATAATCGATCCCGGCCCGGGACAGCGCGGCAAACAGCGGCTGAAACCCATCCGGATGGTCATGAACAATTGCCAGTTGATGCATGTACGCCCCCGGCCTGCTGCACTGCACAGGCCTTTTGTTGTTCTGCTGCCAGACTGGGAAAAAACGCCCTCCGTTGCAATACCTAATAGGGCTTGCCCGTATTCCCGCAGCGCAACACGGCGCGCCAAAAGGGCCAAAGCTGCAATAACCATTAGGGGGCAACACCATGCCGGCGACCCTGGCAAAATCAGGCGGCCTGTTTCTGGCCATGATCATCGCGCTGTTTGGCATGGCCCAGGCGCAAGACACCGCCTTTGCGGTGCACATGGGAATCATGGCGCTGGCGGCGCTGATCGCCGCGCTGGCGGTTATGGCCGGTGCCAATGTCGCTGGCCAGATTGGCAATGATGAAAGCGTTTATGACGATGCGCCGGTGCGCTGGGGCGTGATCGCCACCACCTTCTGGGGCGTCGTCGGTCTGCTCGCCGGGCTCTTCATTGCCTTGCAACTGGCGTACCCGGTGCTGAACCTGGGGTTTGAATATACCACCTTTGGGCGCTTGCGGCCGCTGCACACATCCGCGGTGATCTTCGCCTTTGGCGGCAACGCGCTGATCTGCACCAGCTTCTTCGTGGTCCAACGCACCTGCCGGGCGCGGTTGGCCTTCCCCAGCATGGCCCGTTTCGTGTTCTGGGGCTATCAGCTGTTCATCGTGCTCGCCGCGACCGGCTATCTGCTGGGCGTCACCGAAGCCAAGGAATATGCCGAACCGGAATGGTATGTCGATATCTGGCTGACCATCGTGTGGGTCGCCTATCTGATCGTTTTTGGCGGCACCATCATCAAGCGGCGCGAACCGCATATCTATGTCGCCAACTGGTTCTATCTCGCCTTCATCATCACCGTGGCGATGCTGCACCTGGTCAACAACCTGTCGATGCCGGTCAGCTGGGCCGGTTCCAAGAGCTATTCGGCCTTTGCCGGGGTGCAGGATGCGCTCACCCAATGGTGGTATGGCCACAACGCGGTGGGCTTCTTCCTCACCGCCGGCTTCCTGGCCATGATGTATTACTTCGTGCCCAAGCAGGCGGAACGGCCGGTCTACAGCTACCGTTTGTCGATCATCCACTTCTGGTCGCTGATCTTCCTCTACATCTGGGCCGGCCCGCATCACCTCCACTACACCTCGCTGCCCGATTGGGCGCAGAGCCTGGGCATGGTGTTCTCGGTCATGCTGTGGATGCCGTCATGGGGCGGCATGATCAACGGCCTGATGACGCTCAATGGCGCCTGGGAGAAGATCCGCACCGATCCGATCATCCGCATGATGGTGCTGGCGCTGGCCTTCTACGGCATGAGCACCTTTGAAGGCCCGATGATGTCGATCAAGTCGGTCAACAGCCTGTCGCACTACACCGATTGGACGATCGGCCATGTGCACTCAGGTGCGCTCGGGTGGAACGGCATGATCACCTTTGCCTGCATGTATTATCTGGCACCGCGCCTGTGGAAGCGGCAGCGTCTCTACAGCCTGCGACTGATCAACGTGCACTTCTGGCTCGCGACCGCCGGCATCGTTTTCTACACCGCATCGATGTGGGTGGCCGGCCTCACCCAGGGCCTGATGTGGCGCGAGTATGGCGCCGATGGCTATCTGGTGAACAGCTTTGCCGAAACCATCGCGGCCATCCACCCGATGTATCTGCTGCGGGCCTTTGGTGGCAGCCTCTACCTCGCCGGTGCGCTGGTGTTCGCCTGGAACATCGCGATGACCATCGCCGGTCGCCTGCGCCAGGAAGCGGCGATGACCGAAACCCCCTACAACGCCGCCGCCGACCGGCCGCTGCCGGCCCCTGCCCGCAGCGCCGGGCTTGGCGGCCTGCAACCGGCCGAATGAGGGAGCAGAACCATGGCTTCGCAACCTGAAACACCGCCCAAAGAGGGCTTCTCCCACCGCACGCTGGAGCGCAATGTCACCTTGCTGGGCTTGCTGTCTCTCGTTGCTGTCGCCATCGGCGGCATCGTGGAAATCGCCCCCCTGTTCTGGGTCGACAGCACCATTGAGAAGGTGGAGGGCGTGCGCCCCTACACCCCGCTCGAACTGGCCGGGCGAAATATCTACATGCGCGAAGGCTGCTACCTGTGCCACAGCCAGATGGTGCGCCCGTTCAAGGACGAGGTGGAACGCTATGGCCACTACAGCCTGGCGGCGGAGAGCATGTATGATCACCCCTTTCAGTGGGGATCGAAACGCACCGGGCCCGATCTGGCGCGTGTTGGCGGCCGCTATTCCGATGAATGGCATGTGGGCCACCTGACGAACCCCCGTGAGGCGGTGCCGGAATCGATCATGCCGCCCTATGCCTTCCTAGCCGAAAAACCGCTGAAGGCCGGCGACATGCGCAAGCACCTGGCCGCCCTGCGCATCGTGGGCGTGCCCTACACCGACAAGGATATCGAACAGGCAAACGCCGATCTCACCGCACAGGCC
Source organism: Sphingomonadales bacterium (assembly GCA_027485735.1). Taxonomy (GTDB): domain Bacteria; phylum Pseudomonadota; class Alphaproteobacteria; order Sphingomonadales; family Sphingomonadaceae; genus Sandarakinorhabdus. Next base: position 14,737 of record JAIXQM010000080.1, read on the forward strand.
ACGCCCGATGCCGATATCGAGGATCTGCAGAAGCGTTACCCCAGGTCGCAAGGCCGCGATTACGACGGCAACCCGGCCGTGGTGACCGAAATGGATGCGCTGGTGGCCTATCTGCAGATGCTGGGCACGCTGGTCGATTTCAAGGCGGGCGAAGCGCAGGAACAGCCCAAATGAGCCGCTATGAACTGCTGCGCCAGTTTGCCGACAGCTGGGCACTGCTGGGCATGTGCCTGTTGTTCCTGGGCTTTGTTGGTTGGACGTTCCGGCCCGGCGCCCGCCGTCACCATGACGAAGCCGCACAATTGATCTTCCGGAGTGACAGTGATGACTGATCACAGCAAACGCGTTGACGAAGCCACCGGCACCAACCTGGTGGGCCATGAATGGGATGGCATCGAGGAACTCGATACCCCTCTGCCGCGCTGGTGGGTCTATATCTTTGCCGCCACCGTGGTGTTTGCTGCCGGTTATGTGGTGGCCTATCCGTCCTTTCCCGATGTGGCCGGCGGCACCGGTTGGTCCAGCCGCGGCCAGCTGGAAGAAGCGCTGCAGGCCCAGACCGCAGCGCGCGCACCGGTGGCCACGGCCATCGCTGCCACCCCGATCGACCAGCTTGCCGCCAATCCGCAGCTCATGCGCAGCGCAATCGAAGGCGGCCGCGCCGCCTTCAAGGTGAATTGCGTGCAGTGTCACGGTTCGGGCGCCGCCGGATCGAAGGGCTATCCCAACCTGAACGATGATGACTGGTTGTGGGGCGGCGACATCACATCGATCCACACCACGCTGGTGCACGGCATCCGCAGCCCCGGCGTGGACGAAACCCGTTTCAGCCAGATGCCGGCCTTTGCCGACATCTTGTCGAAAGGCCAGATCAGCGCGCTGGTGAACCACGTTCGCGCCATTTCCGGCCAGGGCAAGCCCAGTGCTGCCGGTGCCCAGCTGTTCGCCGAAAACTGCGCCAGCTGCCATGGCCCGGAAGGCAAGGGCATGCGGGAACAGGGGGCCCCCAACCTGACGGATGGCATCTGGCTCTATGGCGGCGACCGCGCCAGCCTGACCCAGACGATCAGCAAGGCCCGTTACGGCGTCATGCCCCACTGGGCCACGCGCCTGGATGCGGCAACCGTGAAGATGCTGGCCGCCTATGTCCATTCGCTGGGCGGTGGTGAGGCCAATCCAACGCCCGCTCCAGCCGACACGGCCGCGGCCGCAAGCGGCGAGTCAAATGTCAGCTCTTGATCTCATCAACCCGACCAGCGGGCTGTATCGCAAGCGTGAGCCGGTCTTTCCCCGTGTGGTGAAAGGCCGGTTCCGCCAGCTCAAATGGGCGGTGATGATCCTGTGCCTTGCGGTCTATTACATCACGCCTTGGATCCGCTGGGATCGCGGCGCCTATGCGCCCGATCAAGCGGTGCTGGTCGATCTGGCCAACCGCCGTTTCTTCATGTTCAATATCGAGATCTGGCCGCAGGAATTCTACTATGTCGCCGGCCTGCTGATCATGGCCGGCATCGGCCTGTTTCTCGTCACATCGGCCGTGGGCCGCGCCTGGTGCGGCTATGCCTGCCCGCAGACGGTGTGGACCGATCTGTTCCAGCATGTCGAACGCTGGATCGACGGCGATCGCAACGCCCAACTGAAATTGAACAACGCGCCATGGACAGCCGCCAAGCTGGGCCGCCGCCTGACCAAATGGAGCATCTGGCTCGTCATCGCTATGGCGACCGGCGGGGCGTGGATCTTCTATTTTGCCGATGCACCGACGCTGGCCAGCCAGTTCGTCGCCGGTGATGCGACGTTCGTTGCCTATGCCACCGTGGGGGTGCTCACCGCCACCACCTTCATCTTTGGCGGCTTCATGCGTGAACAGGTGTGCATCTACATGTGCCCGTGGCCGCGCATCCAGACGGCGATGCTCGACGAAAAATCGCTGATCGTTACCTATCGCGATTGGCGCGGCGAACCGCGCACCCAGGGGGTGAAGAAGGCCGCCGCTGCGGGCGAGAAGGTCGGTGACTGCATCGATTGCAACGCCTGCGTGTCCGTTTGCCCCACCGGCGTGGACATTCGCCAAGGGCCGCAACTGGGCTGCATCAACTGTGCGCTGTGTATCGATGCCTGCGACGAGGTGATGGGCAAATTGAACCGCCCGCGCGGCCTGATCGATTATCTCAACCTCGATGATGAAAAGCACGAACGTGCCGGCGGCGCTGCCCGGCCGATCCTGAAGACGCTGCTGCGCCCGCGCACCCTGATCTATTTCGCCATCTGGTGCAGCATTGGCCTGGCCATGCTGTTCACGCTCGGTGAGCGCGCCCGGCTGACCATCGACAGCGCCCAGGATCGCAACCCGGTGGTGGTCACCATGTCGGATGGGCAGGTGCGCAACGGCTGGACGATCAAGATGCGCAACATGGAAGCCCGCCCGCGCAGCGTGGAATTGACCATGGCCGGCCTGCCCCAGGGCCGGATGTGGACCGACGCCATGGACCGCAAGGATGCTGCGCGCAGCGTGCGGCTCAATCTGGCCGCCGATGCAACCACCCGGCTGCACCTTTATGTGGCGGCACCGGCCGGGCCGGCCGGCGAAACCCCGTTCGCCCTGATCGCCCGCCCGCTGGATGCCACGCCCGGCACCAAGGATGGCCGCGAAGCCGCGCGCGACATCAAGTTCATCCGCCAATGAGGGACCCCCGGAACATGAACGGCACCGCAGAGCCCAAGCCCGCCTTCACCGGCCGCATGTTCCTTGGCATCATGGTCGCCTTCTTCGGCGTGGTGGTGGCGGTGAACATCACCATGGCACGATTGGCCAGCGGCACCTTCGGCGGCACCGTGGTCGACAACAGCTATGTCGCCAGCCAGAAATACAATGGCTGGCTGGCCAAGGCGCGGGCGCAGGATCAACTGGGCTGGGCCACCCCGGTCAGCCTGAACGGCGCGCGCCGGGTGGTGATCGTGGTGCCAGGGATGAGCTTCGCTGCCAAGGGCACCGCCCATCACCCGCTGGGCCGCGCCGCCGATGTGCCGCTGGCCTTCGCTGCCGACGCACAGGGCCGGCTGGTCTCCACCACGCCGCTGCCGGCCGGACGCTGGCAGGTGCGCATCGACATCCGCAGCGGCCGCGATGTGAAGCGCCTGATGGAGGTGCTGGCATGAACAAGCCCGCGCCACTGCATGTGGGCGAAGCCTTGGCCGTATCGCGTTTTGCGGTGCCCGGCATGCGCTGCGCCGGCTGCATCGCCAAGCTGGAAAACGGCCTCGCAGCCGTCCCCGGCATCGCGGCGGCCCGGGTGAATTTCACCGCCAAACAAGTGCAGATCAGCCATGATCCGGCACTCACCGCCCCGGCGCTGCTCAAGGCCCTTGCCGGCCTCGGCTTCGAAGCCAGCCCCCTCGGCGACGCACTCGCCGGCCCCGATGGCGAAGCCCGGCAATTGGTCAAGGCGCTGGCCGTCGCCGGCTTTGCCGCGATGAACATCATGCTGCTGTCGGTCTCGGTCTGGTCCGGCGCCGGCGGGTTGACGCGCGATCTGTTCCACTGGCTGTCCGCCCTCATCGCCCTGCCCACCGTCGCCTATGCCGGCCAACCCTTCTTCCGTTCGGCAGGACAAGCGCTGAAGGCCGGTCACACCAACATGGATGTGCCGATCTCCATCGGCGTCACCCTGGCCACCGCCCTGTCGCTGTTTGAAACCATCACCCACGGCGCCCACGCCTATTTCGACAGCGCCGTGATGCTGCTGTTCTTCCTGCTCGCCGGCCGCTGGCTGGATGCGGTGATGCGCGACCGCGCCCGCGATGGCGTGAGCGCACTGCTCAAGCACATGGCCGCCGGCGCGCTGGTGGTGGGCGATGATGGCCACAGCCAGTGGCTGAAGGCCGCCGACATAAGGCCAGGCATGAAGATGCTGGTCGCCAGCGGAGAGCGCCTGGCCGCTGATGGCGTGATCCTCAATGGCCGCAGCCATTTCGATCAGTCGCTGATCACCGGTGAAGCCATGCCGGTCGCCATCGGTCCGGGCGGCACGGTGCTGGCCGGCACGCTCAACACCGGTGATGCGGTAGAAGTCGCCGTCACCGCGGCCGGCGCCGATACCGGCATCGCCGATATCGCCCGGCTGATGCAGGATGCCGCCCAAGGGCGCTCGCGCTATGTCCGCATTGCCGACAGGGCGGCGCGGCTCTATGCGCCCGCTGTGCACACGCTGGCGCTGTGCAGCTTCATCGGTTGGATGCTGGCCGGTGCTGGCTGGCACGAGGCCCTGCTGATTGCCGTCGCCGTCCTCATCATCACCTGCCCCTGCGCGCTCGGCCTCGCCGTGCCTGCCGCCCAGATCGTCGCCACCGGGGCGCTGATGAAGGCCGGCGTGCTGGTGAAAGACGGCAGCGCGCTGGAGCGTCTGGCCGAAGCCGATGCGGCGGTGTTAGACAAGACCGGGACGATCACGCTGGGTTCGCCCGAACCGGTTGACCTGCATCTGCTGGATGCCACGCATTCTGGCATTGCGCTGGCGTTGGCCCAATGCAGCCGCCACCCGCTGTCCGAAGCCCTGCGCGCCGCGCTCACCGCCGCCGGCACCGTGCCGCAGCGGGTGACGCTGGTGAGCGAAACGCCCGGCGATGGACTGACAGGGCAATGGCAGGGCCAGGTCGTACGCCTCGGCCGCCCGGCCAGCGCCGACGGGGATCTGATGGCAGCCGCCCTCTCCATCGGCGATCAACCTGAAACCCTGATCCGCTTTGCCGATCCGCTGCGCCCGGCCGCATCTGCCACCATTGCTGAACTGGCACACTTGGGCCTTCCCGCCCGTATCCTGTCCGGCGATCGTCCCGGCCCCGTGGCCGCTGTGGCGGCAGCATTGGGCATCAACGGTCAGGGCGGTCTGTCGCCAGCCGACAAGCTTGCGGCCATCAAGGCGCTAAGCGCCGAAGGCCGCCGCGTCCTGATGGTGGGCGATGGCCTCAACGATGGCCCGGCGCTGGCGGCCGGCCATGTCTCGATGGCACCGGGTTCGGCCGCCGATGCCAGCCAGAATGCTGCCGATGCGGTATTTCTGGGCAGCAGCCTGGCGCCCGTCGCCACCGCCATTCGCGCCGCACGGGCGACGCAGCGCGTCGTCAAGCAGAATTTCGCGCTGGCCATCGGCTACAACATCATCGCCGTGCCGCTCGCCATTGCTGGCGTTGTCACCCCGCTGGTGGCGGCGCTGGCCATGTCGGGCTCGTCCATCATCGTGGTGGCAAATGCCCTGCGCCTGAAAGGCTCAACGCGATGAACGGCATCCTGTTCCTGATCCCGGTGGCGCTGGGCCTTGGCCTGCTTGGCCTGTTCGCCTTTTTCTGGGCAGTGGGGCGCGGCCAGTTCGATGATCTGGATGGTGCGGCGCTGCGCATCTTCATGGATGAAGAACCTGCCGCAAAGGACCCGCCCGATGCTGCGCTCTGAACCGCTGGCGCATCTGCCCGCCTTGCTGGCTTTGGCGCTGGCCGCCGTGGCGGTACCGGCCCGCGCCGAAGCCCGGCTGATCAGCCTGTGCAGCGGCAGCAGCCTGCCAGCGCCCGGCACGCCCACCCCAATCACACCGGGCCGCGACTGCGACCAGGCCTGCCACATCGGCTGCAGCCGCGAAAAGCGCAGTTCAGGCCGGCTCTGACGGCACCGGCGCTGCCCCGGCCAGATCAGCCATGCGGGCGGTAAAGGCAATCTTCAGCGCGTCCGACAACGATCCGACCCCCAGCTTCGACATCAGATTGGCGCGGTGAATTTCCACGGTGCGCGGGGAAATGCCCAGATCATAGGCAATCACCTTGTTGGACTGGCCTTCCACCAACCCGTTCAGCACATCGCGCTCGCGCGGAGTGAGTCCATTCAACTGGGCACGCGCCTGATCGGCCAGACGATTGAGCTCCGCGCGGCCATCATTGTGCCGCAGCGCCTGTTCGAGCGACGCGATCACCGCGGTCTTCTCGAACGGCTTTTCCAGGAAATCCACGGCGCCGGCCTTCATCGCCCGCACCGCCAAGCCCACATCGCCATGGCCAGTGATGATGATCACCGGCAGCACCACGCCCTTGTCTTTCAGGGCCTGCTGCACGGCGAGGCCATCCATCGCACCCAGCCGCACGTCCAGCAGCACGCAGCCCGGCGCCAGGTGCGGCGCCGCTTTCAGGAAGGCTTCGCCCGATTCAAAGCTTTCAACCTCGAACCCGGAGGTTTTCAGCATGAAGCCAACGGAGCGACGCACCGCTGCTTCATCATCAACCAGGTAAACGCGCTTCTCAGCCATCCTGCGGCTCCTCTGCCAGTTCCAGAGTGAAATGAAAGGCGGTGCCGCCAAAATCCGACGGTTCCGCCCAGATGCGGCCGCCATGGGCCTCGACAATCGTGCGACAGATCGACAGGCCGAGGCCCATGCCCTTTTCCTTGGAGGTGTTGAACGGCTGGAACAGCACGGCCGCCACTTCCGGTGCCAGCCCGGACCCGGAGTCGGAAACCACCACCTCCACAAGGCCTCTGCCAGCCGGTCGGCTGCGGACTTCCAGTTGCTGCCGGGCCGATCGCTGCATGGCTTCCACCGCATTGCGGATCAGGTTCAACAGGACCTGCTGGATCTGGATACGATCGCACAGCACCTGATCAACCGATGGATCAAGCCGGATGTCGAAATCCATGCCGGTCTGGCCGGAACCCGTCAGCGCCAGCGCGGCGGCTTCGGTGACAAGCCGGCGCAAGCGTTCAACCCGGCGTTCGCTTTCGCCGCGGCTGATGAATTCGCGCAGGCGCCGCACGATCTGCCCGGCGCGCAGAGCCTCGGCACTGGCTTCGATCAGGGCTTCGCGCACCATATCGATGTTGTCCGGTGTGGGCGTACCGTCCTCGCCAAGCAATACCCGCGCGCCCTCGGCATAGCTGGCAATGGCCGTCAGTGGTTGGTTCAGTTCGTGCGCCAGCGCGCTGGCCAGGCTGCCCATCGCGGATACCCGGCTGATGTGGGACAACTCGCCCTGCAGATCGTTCAAGCGGCGCTCGGCACGCTGGATCTCGGTGAGATCACGGATGAAACCGGTGAACAACCGGCCGCTTTCCGCGTGCGCCTCGCCAATTGCCAGCTCGATCGGAAAGGTGCTGCCATCGCGCCGGCGCGCCGCCGTAATCCGACCAATACCGATGATATGGGCCTCTCCGGTGTCCATATAATGCTGCATATAGCTGTCGTGGCGGTCACGATCTGGATTGGGCATCAGGATTCTGACGTTCTGGCCCACCACGTCATTGTCATAGCCGAACATGCGATGCGCCGCTTCGCTGAACAACAGGATGGTTCCGGCTTCATCGATGACGATCATCGCATCGGGAACGGTGGCTAATATAGTGTTCTGCAACGCCTCCGCGCTGTGCAGCAAGGCGGGGCTGGCCGACGTCTGATTGGCGATGAATGGGCACACAGGCGAAGATACTGCCGGAAATGCCGGTAATTTCAACGCAAGATATTGGCAGTGATCAATGCGCCAGCAGCAGCGGCACGTTGGTCGAGGCAATCAGCTCCCGCGTCACACCGCCCAGCACGGTTTCGCGCAAGCGACTGTGACCATAGGCACCCATGACGATATAGCAGGCCGAAAGTTCCGCGGCCGCATGCAGCAGGGCCACACTGACCCGGCGGCCCTTGGCCGGCCATTCGTGCACATCAGCCGATATGCCGTGGCGCGACAGCCATTGGGCAGCCTCCCGCGCGGCCAGGCCCGGAATATCGTCGCTCACCTCCACCAGGTGCACCGCCTCGGCGCGTTTCAGCAGCGGCAGCGCCAGGCGCAGCGCGTGCGCCGCTTCGGCAGAGCCATTCCACGCCACCACCACCGGCCCGGCCAGATCGAGCCGGCCTGCCCCCTGCGGCACCATCAGCACCGGGCAGCGCATGTACATCACCACATCGCCCACAATGGCCAGCGGTTGTCGCACGCCCCGGCGCTGCCCCATCACAGGCTGGCTCAACACCACCAGATCCGCCAGCATCGCCTGATCGATCAGCGTTTCGACCACATTGCCATCATGGCTGCTCCAGTCCCAAGCAACGCCGCTGCCCACCAGCCGGGCTTCGGTCGCAAGGCGCAGCGCCTTTTCCTGATCATGGATGGTGTCAATCAGCGCGGCCATGCCGAACAGGCCGCCATAAGGATCGCCGGCATAGGCCTCCACCGGCACGACCTGCACGCAACTGAGGTGCCCGCCCGTCTGTCGGGCCACATCCAGCGCCACCGCCATGCGATCGGACTGGGCATCATCATCATGGATGTGCAGCAGGATATTTTTCATGGCGTACCAATCCGAAAGACCGATTACCGGCCAGCCTCCATCCCGACGCCCTTTTTACGCAGCTGCCCGGTTCAAGGCTTTACGCATGATTCCGGAGTGAGGCGGATCCGAGGGGCTTTTCGCCAACCAATGAACGGCGTAACAGGCGGCGCATGACAGCATCGCTCACCCTGCGCCGCCCCGATGATTGGCATGTTCACCTGCGTGATGGCCCAATGCTGGCCGCCGTGGCCGATGCCACCGCGCGCCAGTTCGCCCGCGCCATCGTGATGCCCAATCTGAAACCGCCGGTGACGACTGCTGCCGCTGCAGCGGCCTATCGGGACCGTATTCGCGCCGCCGTTTCGCCGGGCCTGAATTTCGAACCGCTGATGACCTGCTATCTGGTCGACGGCATCGATCCGGACGAACTGGTGCGCGGCCACGCGGAAGGCATCTTCACGGCCGCCAAGCTTTATCCGGCGCACGCCACCACCAACAGCGCCCACGGCGTCACCGATGTGCGCCACATCTATCCAGCGCTCGACGCCATGCAGCGCATCGGCATGCCATTGCTGATCCACGGCGAGGTGACCGATCACACGGTCGACATCTTCGACCGCGAGGCCGTGTTCATCGAACGCATCCTGAAAGGCGTTGTCGCCGATTTCCCGGCGCTGAAGATCGTGTTCGAACATATCACCACCAAGGATGCGGTGGATTTCGTGCGCGATTCCGGCCCCAACATCGCCGCCACCATCACGCCGCACCACCTGGCCATCAACCGCAACGCCATGTTTGAAGGCGGCATGCGCCCGCATTTCTATTGCCTGCCGGTGGCCAAGCGCGAACTGCACCGCCAGGCGCTGCGCCAGGCAGCCACC
>JAIXQM010000191.1 GCA_027485735.1 Sphingomonadales bacterium
CAGGTGTGGACAAAGTCGAGCGCGGCAGCGCCTTCGCGATTGCGGGCAGCCAGATAATAGCCGCCATAATATTCGGCCTCGATCTTGTCGTCGCTGTAGTTGACGGTGAGGCTGGGCACAACGCCATCAAGAAACTTGCCGCCCACCGTTGCCGAGCGCGCCCGCGCACCGCCGCCGAGCAGCGAGCCATTGGTGATGCCGATCTGCGGCTTCACCTTCAGCTTGCCGTCCATCAGGTTGAAGTTCACGCCGACGCCGAACTCTGTCCACAGATCATCGCCGGTGTTGCCCTGGCCCAGGCCAAAGGCTGGCTTGGTCCAGAAGGTGCCATAGAAGCTGAAGTCCATCTTGTCGTCGACCGGGATGAGGCCGTTGAACGATGGATTGAAGCCAAAGAAACTGTCTTGATTCAGGGTGACGGTGTAGCTGGTATCGCGCGCGGCAGCAGGGGCGGCAATCAGAGTACCAACAGCGGCGACAGAAAGCAGGGTGCGGCGAATCGTGGACGAGATAGACGGCATCTGTGGATTCCTTTCATTGCGACACACATCCACCCCCAAGGGATTCACGGCCCTTGTTGTTACGATAAGAGGATTATTATTTCTCTCTTGATGCAATATCTCTGTAATCCTACGAAACTGTAACATACGTCATTTGACTGCCGGCGGTTTGTCGCAGGGCAGCCGTCGGCGGAGCCGCCGAGTCTGCTGGGGGCGTTCAAGGAAGGAAAAAGGAAGAGCGTGGCGGAGCCACGCCGTCGAAGCTGTTCGCCTGGCGTGATCGCCAGGCGCCAGCCCGGCCTGTCTTGCCGGAGCCCGCAAATAGCGCCGCTATTTGCGCGCCCGGCTGCGATGGAGCGGGTAGCGGGAATCGAACCCGCGCGTTCAGCTTGGGAAGCTGACAGGCTACCATTACATCATACCCGCAATGGTGGCGTCCGCTTGCCACCGCCTTGCCCGGTTCGTCAAGCAATCAGGCCATTCATCTACCAGCAAGCCGGCCAGGCGCAGGAGTGTCCCACCCCCGCACAACAGCACTTGACGACTACAGGCGTAGTCGATACATCGATTACAGATGTAAACGACTCGGGTGCCGATCATGTCAGAGCGTATCAGCGAAGCCGAATGGCAGGTGATGGAGGTGTTGTGGACGCAACATCCGCTCACCGCGCAGGATGTGGCGGCCCGCTTGCAGCCCACCGGCTGGGGCCTGACGACGGTGAAGACGTTGCTTTCCCGCCTCGCCGCCAAGGGCGCGCTGACCACCACGGAAGATGGCCGCCGCTATCTGTACGCACCCGCCGTTGATCGCGCCGCCATTGCGGCCGGCGAATCGCGCCGACTGGTTGATCGCCTGTTCGGTGGCCGCCCGGCGCCGCTGGTCGCCCACCTGGCCGAACGCGGCGAGCTTTCCCCTGCCGATATTGCCGAACTGGAAGCCCTGATCCGGGAGTTGAAGCAATGATGCTGACGCCTGAATGGTTGGTAGAGGCGCTGATCGGCGCCACGCTGCTGATGCTGCTGGTGCTGATGGTGCGGCGCCCTGTGGCCCGCCTGTGGGGCGCCCACATGGCCTATGCGCTGTGGGCGCTGCCGGCACTGCGCATGGTGCTGCCGGCGATTCCGGGCTGGCAGCCGCTTTATGTGCCAGTGGCGCAGGCCAACCCGGGAGGCGATGTGGCGCTGGCGCTGATGCCGCCGGCCGATGCCGCGCTCTACAACCAGCCATTGCCGCCGGCCACGCTGCAGATGGGACCAGACGTGAGCCTGCTGCCGGATTGGCCGGTGCTGCTGCTCGGGGTCTGGGCGCTGGGCGCGATTGCCTTTCTCGCCATCCAATGGGCGCGGCACGTGCGCTTTGTGGGCCAGGCCGTGCGCGATGGCGACCTTCTCACCCGCCAGGGCGGCGTGGACGTGATCGTCTCGGCCCATGTGCCCGGCCCGATGGCGGCAGGCATCATGCACCGCCGCATCCTGCTGCCGGCCGATTTCCTCTCCCGCTATTCGCCCGGAGAGCGCCGCATGGCGCTTCTGCACGAAGGCGCCCACCATGATCGATTCGACCTTGCCGCGAATCTGGCCGGCTTGGTGGTGCTGGCGGCGCATTGGTGGAACCCGATTGCCCATGCCGCCTGCCATGCCTTCCGCGCCGATCAGGAACTCGCCTGCGATGCCAGCGTGCTGGCCGGCAGCGATGGTGACACCCGCGCCACCTATGGCCGGGCGGTGTTGAAATCTGCCTGCGTCGCCACCCCGGTCGCCGCCTGCGCCATGAACCACAAGAGCCAGTTGAAGGAACGATTTGCCATGATGAAGGATCGCAAGCTGGGCAGTTTTGGTCGTGCATTTGGCCTGCTGGCCGTCACCGGCCTCGCTGCCGGCGGCCTGATCGCCACCGCGTCGGGTGCCCAGCCGGCCCCGCCCGCACCACCGGCACCGCCTGCCCCTGTTTCACCGCCCGCGCCAGTGTCACCGCCGGCCGCTGTGTCGCCGCCGGCCGCTGTGTCGCCGCCGGCTGCGCCCAGTGCTCCGGCTGAGCCCAAGGTGATGGTCTTCACCCACAAGATCGACGGCGCGCAAGGCAAGCCCGGCGAGAAGATCGTCCGCAAGATCATCATGAAGGATGGCAAGGTGGTGTCGGACGAGACCAGCGGCGACGGCCCGCACGTGATGATGATGCACGGCGGCGGCCCGGGCGAGATGGTCAAGGTGATGGAAACCGCCGAAGGCAAGAAAATGGTGATGATCCGCCATCAGGAAATGGCCGAGATGGCCGGCAAGCACGCCGCGCTGGCAGGCAAGGACGTCGAAGCCCGCATGGCCGAGGTCAAGACCCGCATGCGCGCCCGTTGCGAAAGCGACGGTGTGAAGCTGCCCGCCGATGCCGACATGGCGCAGCTCGCCACTTGCGGCATGGAAATGCAGAAGAAGGTGCGCGAGGCCATGGCCTCGGCCCGTGCCGCCATCGAGAAATCCCGCGATCTTTCGGCCGAGCAGCGCGCCGCTGCGCTGAAGGGCATCGATGCTGCGATGGCCAATCAACGCACCGAAGTGATCGTGAAGATGGAGAAATGATCTGATCCGCGCTGCCCGGTTCTGGCCCCTTTCAGGCCGAGCGGCACAGGTTCAGAGCATCAGGCTGGCCCCCAGCAAGAGCCCCGCTGCGGATTCCAGCCCGGCCCGGTCGTCTTCATCGAAGCGGCCGGGTTTCGGGCTGTCGAGATCGAGCACGCCGATGATCATGCCGTCACGGATCAGCGGCACCACGATTTCGGAGCGGCTGTCGGCATCGCAGGCGATATGGCCGGGGAAGGCGTGCACATCGGGCACCAGCTGGGTTTCGCGGGTCGCCGCTGCCGTGCCGCACA
>JAIXQM010000244.1 GCA_027485735.1 Sphingomonadales bacterium
GGCAATGCCTGGTTCGGCGTGGCCGGTGAACTGGTGGCGGTGGCCCATTTCAAGGATGGCAAGCCGGAACTGGCCAAGCCGATCCTGATCGCCTTGGCCAAGGATGAATTGCTGAGCCCGTCCTTGCGCAGCCGCGCGGCGCAGCTGGCGATTGCCGCCGGGGTGGATATCGCGACCTTGGGCATCAATACCCAGCCGGCGAAATGAGGAACAACAGGTGAGCAATCGCAGCACAGTCCGCACCGTCGCGATTCTGGCCATGGCCAGCCTGGCGCTGGCCAGTTGCGGCGCGTTCAAGAAGGGCAAGACCAGCCGCACCCCGACCATCGGGGAACGCATTCCGATTCTCAGTTTTGAAACCCGCGTGGAAGCGGAGACCGAGCTGAAGGATCTGGCCATCGTGCTGCCGCCGCCGGAAACCAATGCGGAATGGGCCCAGCCGGGCGGTTCGGCCGCGAAAGTTGGCGGCCACCTTGTGCTGGCCGAACAGCCAACGCAGGCGTGGAGCGCCAGCATCGGCAAGGGCAGCAGCGGCACCGCGCGCCTGAACGCCGCGCCGGTGGTGGGCGCCGGCAAGGTTTTCACCGTTGATGTTGGCGGCCAGGTCAGCGCCTTTGATGCCAAGTCCGGCGCCGTGGCGTGGCGCGCCACCGTGAAGATTCCCAAGCGCGGCAGCCGCGCGGCCTTTGGCGGCGGTGTCGCCTATGGCGATGGCCGGGTTTATGTTGCCACCGGCTACGGTCTGGCGCTGGCCTATGACGCCGAAACCGGCAAGCAAGTGTGGGAACGCCCGCTGGTGCAGCCGCTGCGCGGTGCGCCCAGTGTTTCGGGCCCGCGGGTGTTTTTCCTGAGCCAGGACAATCAGCTGCACGCGCTCGACGGTGCCACCGGCGAGATCAGCTGGACGGTGCCCGGCACGGTGGAGCCGGCCTGCATCCTGGGCACGGGCGCGCCGGCGGTGTCGCTGGATACGGTTGTGGCGGGTTTCTGCTCGGGTGAACTGAAGGCGCTGCGCGGTGAAACCGGCCGCACTGTTTGGGAAGACCAGTTGGCTCGGACCGGCCGATCGACCGCGATGGCGGCGCTCGCCGATATCGATGGTTCGCCGGTGATCGATCGTGGCCGGGTGTTTGCCGTGGGCCATGGTGGCCGCATGGTCGCGCTGGAACTGGCGACGGGCCAGCGCGTGTGGGAACGCAATTTTGCTGGTGTGTGGACGCCGTGGGCTGCCGGTGAGTTCCTCTATCTCGTCACGGTGGATGGCGAAGTGCTGTGCATCACCCGCAGCGAAGGCAAGTTGCGCTGGGTCAGCCGGCTCGCCCGCTTCAAGAAGGACAAGCCGGGCAAGAACGGCAAGCCGGGCACGCAGAAGGGGCCGATCCTGTGGGCCGGGCCGGTTCTGGCCAGCGAACGGCTGTGGGTGGCCAGTTCCAACCGCGAACTGGTGGCGCTTGATGCCTATGAAGGCAAGCGCGTGGCCAGCATCAAGCTGAAGGCCGAAGCCTATCTCCCGCCGGTGGTGGCAGGCGGCATGATGTACATGCTCACCGACGATGGTTCGCTGACAGCCTATCGTTAATGGCCGCGCGCTGCTAAAGCGCGCGGCATGTCCTCTGCCAACATTCTCGATTTCGACGCCGACGCGCCGCGCGTGGCCATCGTCGGCCGCCCCAACGTCGGCAAATCCACCCTGTTCAACCGGCTGGTCGGCCGCCGCCTGGCGCTGGTTGATGACCAGCCCGGTGTGACGCGCGATCGCCGCGAAGGCTCGGCCAGCCTGTTCGATCTGAACTTCGTCGCAGTGGATACCGCTGGTTTCGAAGACGGCAGTGAGGAAAGCCTTTCGGGTCGCATGCGCGCCCAGACCGAAGCCGCCGTCGGCCGCGCCACGGTGGCGCTGCTGGTTTACGATGCCCGCGCCGGGGTGACGCCGATGGATCGGCATTTCGCCGCCTGGCTGCGGCGCAGCGGTGTGCCGATGGTGCTGGTTGCCAACAAGGCCGAAGGCATGCAGGCCGAAACCGGTATCAACGAAGGCCATGAGCTGGGCTTTGGCGAACCCATCGGGCTTTCAGCCGAACATGGCCTGGGCTTGGCTGATCTCTATCAGGCGCTGGCGCCGTTTCTGGCCGAAGCCCCTGTTGCCGAGAGCGAAGACGACGACGCGCCGCCTGCCGACGAAGACAGCGAAATCCCGGAACCGCCGCCAGGCCCGCTGAAGCTCGCCATCGTCGGCCGCCCTAATGCCGGCAAGTCGACCCTGATCAACAAGCTGCTGGGTGAACAGCGCCTCGTCACCGGGCCGGAAGCCGGCATCACCCGCGATTCCATCGCCATCGATTGGGACTGGGTGGACCGCGACGGCAATGTGCAGCACGTCCGCCTGATCGATACCGCGGGCCTCAGGAAACGCGCCAAGGTCACCGATAAACTGGAAAAGCTGTCGGCCGCCGATACCAAGCTGGCCATCGACTTTGCCGAAGTCGTGGTGCTGCTGCTCGATTCAACGCTGGGCCTTGAGGCGCAGGATCTGCGCATTGCCGACAAGGTGCTATCCGAAGGCCGCGCGCTGATCATCGCGCTCAACAAGTGGGATGCCGCCCACGACCAGAGCCGCCTGTTTCAGGGTGTGAGAAGAGCGCTGGACGATGGTTTGAGCCAAGTGAAGGGCGTGCCCTTGCTCACCTGTTCGGGCGCCACCGGCAAGGGCCTCGACACGCTGATCGAAGTGGCGATGACGACGCGCCAGCGCTGGTCGCGGCGGGTGCCGACCTCCGCGCTCAACCGTTGGTTCGAAACCGCCACCGATCGCAACCCGCCGCCGGCACCGGGCGGCGTGCGCATCAAGCTGCGCTATGTCACGCAGGTCGCGACGCGGCCGCCCACCTTCGTTGTGTTCGGCAACCGCACCGAAGGTCTGCCGGCCAGCTATGCCCGCTATCTCACCAACAGCCTTTCGACCGATCTGGATTTTGGCGGCCTGCCGATCCGGCTGACGTTCCGCGGCGGGCGCAACCCATATCACAAGAAATAGGCGCTGCCGGCCCCGGACACAGACAAGGGGCGGAACGGGGGCAGGGCGATGAAGCTTCACGGATATTGGCGCTCGACGGCAGCGTGGCGGGTGCGCCTCGCGCTCCACCTCAAGGGCATTGCCCATGAACAGGTGGCCGTGAATTTGCTTCAGGGTGAGCAGCGCAGCGCTGCGCATCTGGCGCTCAACCCGCAAGGCCTCGTGCCGGTGCTGGAAACCGATGGCGCCGCATTGAGCCAGAGCCTGGCCATCATCGAATACCTCGACGAGCGCTTTCCGCAGCCGCCGCTGCTGCCAGCCGACGCGCTCGGCCGGGCACAGGTGCGAGCCGCGGCACTCACCATTGCCGCAGAAGTCCACCCGCTCGGCAACCTGCGTGTGCAGCGCTGGCTGAAAGCCGAAATGCACGCCGATGATGCTGCCGTCACGGCCTGGTTGCACCATTGGATGCACGATGGTCTGGGCGCTTTGGAGCAGTTTGCAGCCCAGCATGGGGGCAATTTTCTTTTTGGCGATGCCCCCGGGTTGGCCGACCTCTGCCTTGTACCGCAACTGTACAACGCGCGCCGGTTCGCACTGGCTCTTGATGTGTTTCCGCGTCTGCTGGCGGTGGAATCACGTATAGCCGCGACTGCTTGGGCGCATGCTGCGCACCCTGATTCCTGCATTATCTTTCCATAACCATCGGTGAGTTTAAATTAACCCGTAGCAACCAAAAAGATTGCAAAAGCACGAAACGACGGTAGATATACGCCCGTAAATATACCCAAATGGGTACATTATTGGGGGTAACATGCCAGCTTTCGACCAACTCAGCCTGAGTGCCAATGGCAATACGGGTGGCGGCGCCGCGCGCCACATTGGCTTCTCAGTCGCCGCCCTGATGTTGGCGGGCACGGCGCTGGCGCCTGCCTTTGCCCAGACCGCTGATCTTGGTGGCCTGACGGTCTCCCGCAACGACTTCGTGAATTTCAACCCGCCCGGCATCGGCGTCGAGCCGACCGAAATCACCAATGGCTTGCTGCGTATCAATCCCCTGGCGTCGCTGACCTACGCCGGTGATCTGACCGACAGCGGCGGCATCTTTTCTCTGCTCAAGTTTGGCGCCAACGATCTCACCCTGGCGGGCGTCAACACCCACAGCGGCCAGACCACGGTGCAAGATGGTCGCCTGATCGCCGGTTCGGCCACGGCCTTGTCGGCGAATTCGCGGTTGGCCATTGCCGGTCCGGTGGCGGGGTTGGCGACGGCTGATCTGAATGGCTTCAACCACACGGTGAACGGCCTGGTGGGCAACGGCACCGGCGTGCTGACCAGCACCACCGGCCCGGCCATCCTGACGGTCGACACCACCACCAACCTTACCTTCAACGGCGCGTTGCAGGGCGAGATTGGCATCACCAAGCGTGGTACCAGCGTTCAGACCTTCACCAATCTCAATCCCGGCGCGGCGGCCACCAACGCCACCGGTCCGATCCGGCTTGAAGCCGGCGCGCTGCGCATCGGCTCCAGCAACGCACTGGGCAGTGGCGCCATGACGGTTGCCGGCGTCGGCACGCTGAGCGTGGCCGGGGTCGCGCCGCTGACCTTCGACAACGCGATCGACCTTCAGGCCGGGTTGACCGTTGCCGCGGCAGCCAACCAGAGCATCACCCTCAATGGCACGATCACGGGCGCGTCCTCACTGACCAAGCTGGGCGTGGGTGAAGTCATCATCACGGGTGTCAACGGATACACGGGCGGCACCACCTTGAGCGGGGGCCGTCTGGTGATCGGCAATGCCAGCGCACTGGGCACCGGCACTGTCACCCAGACGCAGACGAGCAGTATCGCGCTGGTCAATCCGGCTGCCGATCTCACGCTCGCCAATGCGTTCCAGCTGAACGCCTCTTCGCTGCAGATCGAAACCCCCAATGCTGGCGTGGTCTTCACTCTGTCCGGCGACATCTCGGGTGGTCCGGACGTTAACCTGATTGCTGGCAATGGCGGCACTGTTGTGCTCACTGGCAACAACAGCTTCCCGGGTATGGTGCGCCTGCGTTCGGGCACGCTGGGCATCGCCAACGCCTCCGGCGTCAATTCGGCCTCGGCGATCCGCGCCGAAGCAGGCAACCGCGATATCGTGATTCTGGCGGCGGATCAGCTGGTCACCACGCGCCTCGTCAGCAACGTTGGCGACGGTGCGTTGGCGATCACCGTCAACACGGGCGCCAACAACGTGGAATTCTCCAATTCTTTGCGTGACGGCTTCGCCGGTGCCGGCGATACGCTGGCGATCGTGAAGACTGGCGCCGGCATCTTCACCGCGTCCAATGCGTCTGGCACGGCGCTGGGACGCAACGAAGTGACCGGCGGCTTCTCCGTCGCCGAAGGCACGCTCAACCTTACGGGCCGCATGGCCAACGACATCAATGTGGCGAGCGGCGCCACGCTGGCCGGCACTGGCTTCCAGGATGTCGGCACCACCACCATTGGCAATGGTGCCACGCTGTCGGCCGGTGATGCCCGCACGGCTGCGCCGTCCATCGGCACGCTCACGCTGAACAACCTCACGCTGGGTGCCACTGCCAGCACCGTCTTCGATCTGGGCCTGCCCAGCATCGATACATTTGCCCCGATCAACGATCTGATCGTTGTTGCCGGCAATCTGGATCTCGGCGGCAGCACGCTCAACTTCAACATCCTGCCCGGCTTCACCGCGGGCACCTACCGCCTGATGACCTATGCCGGTGCACTTTCGGGCACGGCCAATCTGGGCCTGCTGCCGCTTGGCTTCATCTACACGCTGAACACTGCGGGCGGAAACGTCGATCTTGGCGTCGAACTGATCGATTTCTACTGGGACGGCAATGGTCCTGCAAACAACACCGTCGTTGAAGGCGGCCCCGGTACCTGGAATGCTGCCAACACCAACTGGACCGACGTTGGCGGCAACATCAGCATTGCCTGGCAGAACAATGCCCGCGCCTTCTTCACCAACGTTGGTGGCGAAGTGACGGTTGATGGCAATTTCACCTATTCGACGCTGTTCTTCACCGTTGACGGTTACACGCTGGCCCCGGGCGCCAGCGCCACGCTGGGCGCCGATGCCGGCACCATCGACGTGGCAGCCGCTTCGACGGCCACCATCAATGTTGATCTGGTTGGCACCAACGGCCTGACCAAGGCCGGCGGCGGCACGCTGGTTCTGTCTGGCACCAACAGCTTCACCGGCGGTCTGTCGATCGACGGCGGTACGCTGGCGGTCACCCAGGCGGCGGCGCTTGGCGCGGATGCCGTCACCATCAATGGCGCCGGGCAAACCCTGCGGTTCGATGCCGATATGACGGTGACCAACAACATCAACGGCGTGGGCATTGCCTACAATGTGGATACTGGTGCCAATCGCGTCGTGCTGGAAGGCTCGCTGTCGGGTGGCGGAGCCAATAAGATCGGCGCTGGAACGCTGGTGCTCAACAATGCCATCAATGCCCAGCCGGGTCAGCTGTTTGTAGAAGGCGGCACACTTGATCTGCAGGGCGCCATCCAGGGCGACGTTATCGTCAGGAACACGGCTAGCCTGATTGGCATCGGAAGCATTACCGGCACGCTGGTGTTGGAGAATGGAAGTGCTGTTCGGGAGGGCAATAGCCCCGGCACACTCACTGTCGATACAATGGTACTGAATCCGCTCTCCAGTCTTGTTTACGATCTGGATATCATCAACACAATTGACAACACGAACGATCTCATCATCGTCAACAATGATCTGACGCTCGATGGCCTTCTCAGTGTAGCGGCAGGTGCCAATTTCGGCATCGGTACCGGTGATTACACACTGATCATCTATGGCAATTTGCTAGCTGACAATGGCCTGTTGATCGACGGCGTTGTGCCGCCGGCGGACGTGACTTACAGTATACTGACCACAAATGGTGCCAACACCGGTGCAGGCAGCGTTCTGTTTAGGGTCGCCTACAATGGCGAGTTCAACTGGGACGGCAATGGCGCCCCGGTTGATGGCATCATCGAGGGCCGCGAAGGCACCTGGAACGCCACCAACACCAACTGGACCAACAGCGACGCCCTGTTCAACCTGGCCTGGGTGGACAGCACGGCCACCGTCGCCAATTTTGGCGGCTTGGTGAACCTGGGTGCCACGGTTGATGTGGTGGGCACCCGCACCTTCGGCACGCTGAACTTCACCCAGAACGGCTACACGCTGGCCGGCGCGGGCGACCTCGCCATGAACGGCGGCATCGTTAATGTGGCGGCTGAACGCGCCACCATCAACGTGGCGATCAACGGCGCTGGCGGCCTCATCAAGAACGGCAGCGGCGAACTCGTGCTTGGCACCGCCAATGGTTACACTGATGGCACCACTGTGAACGCCGGCGTGCTGACCATGGCCGCCAACGGCGCCACCGGCAGCGGCACCGTGACGCTCGCCGATGGCACCACCCTGCGCAGCACCGTGGACATCACTCACGCCAACGCCGTCAACATGCTCGGCACAGGCACCTTCGACATCTTGGGCGCTGAGTTCGTGCAGAATGGCCTGGTTTCGGGCGACCTGCTGCTGAAGTCGGGCGCTGGCCGTCTGACTTTGGCCAACGGCGCCAATGATTATACTGGCGGCACCGACATCACCAACGGCACCGTCGCCGTCGCCACCGATGGCGCGCTGGGCACCGGCAATATCCGTTTCTCAGGGTCTGGCGGCACGCTGGAAACGCTGGGCAGCTTCACCACGGCCAAGACCGTGACGCTCGATGCGGCTGGTTTGATCAACACCAACGCCAACACCAACCGCTTCAACGGCCTGGTGTCGGGCCCGTCGACGCTGACCAAGATCGGCAGCGGCACCCTGATCCTGACCAACACCAACAGCTACGCTGGCGGCACCAACCTTGATGTGGGCACCATCCAGATCAGCAATGGCAGCGCCATAGGCTCCGGCACGCTCACCGCGGCTGGCGGCACCACACTGATCGCTGGCCTGGCCATCAACACCCCGCCGATGACGCTGGCACAGGATATCGTGCTGACCGGCGGCAACCTCACCATCAACCTGCTCGGTTCCAACTATGGCGTGAACGTCACCACCGGTGCGCTGCTCACCAACGGCACCGCGCTGACGCTGAACGGCACCATCAGCGGCGCCGGCGGCATCGACACGCTCGGTTTCCTGGCCAATGGTGGCGGCAGCATCGCCTTCAACAGCACCAACAGCTATGAAGGCGGCACCAACCTTGGCAGCGTCATCGCCTATATCGGCGCTGATGGTGCGCTGGGCACGGGCGCTGTCAACCTGAACGCCTTTGGCGCCGGCATCCAGAACACGGGCGCTGGCACCAGCTTCACGCTGGGCAACGCCATCACCGTGAACGACACCCAGCACGGCCTGGGCGGCGCCGGCAACCTCGTGCTGTCGGGCGCGATTGGCGGCACGGGCGAACTGTTCAAGGTCAACAGCGGCACCGTCACCTTCACCGGTGCCGGCAGCAGCTTTGGCGGCAGCTTTGCCGTCAACGGCGGTACCGTCGAAATCAACGGCAGCTTCGACAATGCCGCGGCCACCATGGTGGTCGCCGGCGGTTCGGCTCTGTCGGGCAACGGCAGCTTTGCTGGCAGCGTGACGCTGGACAACGGCGGCGTCCTCAGCGCCGGCGCCAACGGCGGCGTCGGTGTGCTCACCCTGGGCAACCTGTCGCTCAGCGGTCTTAGCAACCTCAACTTCCAGCTTGGCGCAGCCAATACGCTGGGCGGCCCGCTCAACGATCGCGTGATCGTCGGCGGCAACCTGGTGCTCGATGGTCTGCTGAACGTCACCGAAACGGTCGGCGGCAGCTTCGGCCTCGGCATCTACAACCTGTTCAGCTACGGCACGCTCACCAACAATGGTCTGGCGGTCAACGGCGGCCTGCCCAATGGTCTCACCGGCACGGTGCAGATCAATGGCGCTGCGAACCAGGTGAACCTGGTCGTTGCCGGGCCAGACAGCATCGTGCTGAACTGGGATGGCAGTGATTTCACCGCGGCTGTGCCCGGTGGCCAGGGTGGCAATGGCGTGTGGAACGCCACCAACACCAACTGGACCGGCGAAGCCCCCGGCGAAATCAACGCCACCTGGCAGAACAACGCCGTTGGCATCTTTGGCGGCACCGGCGGTTCGGTCGATGTGGCCAGCGCCTTCAACTTCGTCGGCCTCGGCTTCCAGGTTGATGGCTATGTGCTGAACGATGCGGGCGGCAGCCTCAACACCAACGCCGCGCTGGGCAGCTTCATCTCGGTCGATGGCGGCCTGACGGCGACCATCGATGCCACCATCGGCGGCACCGGCCCATTGTTCAAGCAGGGCGCCGGCATGCTGGTGCTGGGCGGCAACAACACGCTGTCGGGTAACGTCAATCTGGCCAACGGCACCATCGTGCTGACCAGCGGTACCGGCCTGGGTACTGGCGACCTGTTGATGACCAGCGGCACCGTATTGGCCGCAGGCGCGTCCGATCTGACGGTCAACAACGACATCAATATCGCTGGGACCGGCACGATTGATAGCGGCACGGATCAGCGCTTCACGCTGGCCGGCGTCATCAGCGGCGGCACCTTGAACCAGACCGGCGCTGGCGGCAGCGTGCTCACGCTCAGCGGCACCAACACCTATACGGGCGGAACCGTGTTGAACGGTGCCTTCACGGCGGTTTCCCGCGATGCCAACCTGGGTGATGCGGCCGGCGCCGTGACGTTCAATGGCGGCGCAACGCTGATCTTTGAAAACGGCGCGTCTGCGTTCAACTCAACGCGCGGCTTCATCGGCAACAGCAACATCAACCTGCAAACAACCGGCACTGCGCCGGTGACGCTGGGCGGTGTGCTGTCGGGTGTTGGCGGCTTGCTCAAGCAGGGCGCGGGCGAGCTGATTCTGACGAACGCCAACACCTATCAGGGCGGAACCGGCCTGTTTGAAGGCGTACTCACGGCGGCCAATAATCTGGCGCTCAGCACTGGCCAAGTCACCATGCTTGACGGCACGACGCTGCGTTCCGGCGGAGCGAATATCGCGCTGGCCAATGACATCAACATCTCTGGCACCGGCACGATTGATAGCGGCACGGATCAGCGCTTCACGCTGGCCGGCGTCATCAGCGGCGGCACCTTGAACCAGACCGGCGCTGGCGGCAGCGTGCTCACGCTGACCGGTACCAACACCTATACGGGCGGAACCGTATTGAACGGTGCCTTCACGGTGGTTTCCCGCGATGCAAACCTTGGTGCAGCAACCGGTGCCGTAACGTTCAATGGCGGTGCAACGCTGATCTTTGAAAACACGGCGGCGTTTGATTCGACGCGCAACGTGATCGGCAACACCAACATCAACCTGATCACGAACGGCACGGCGCCGGTGACGCTGGGCGGTGTGCTGTCGGGTGATGGCGGCTTGCTCAAGCAAGGCGCGGGCGAGCTGATTCTGACGAACGCCAACACCTATGCAGGCGGGACTGGTTTGTTCGCGGGCGTGCTTACGGTGGCCAACAATCTGGCGCTCAGCACCGGTTCGGTCACCATGCTGGACGGCACCACGCTGCGTTCCGGCGCAGCCAATGTGGCGCTGGCCAACGCCATCACCATTGCTGGCACCAGCACGATTGATACTGCGGCCAACACCTTCACTCTGAACGGCGTCATCGACGGCGCGGGCACGCTGGCCAAAATTGGCAGCGGTAATCTCGTGCTGGCTGGCAGCAACACCTACAGCGGCGGTACCAACCTCACCGCCGGCTCGCTGACGGTGACGAACAACAATTCGATCGGCACCGGCGCGCTGACCACCACCGGCGGCACCACGCTGATCGTCGGCACCGCCACTGGCGCCAACACGGCGGTGACGCTGGCCAATGCGGTGGTGCTGGGCGCAGGCGCCACCAATGTGAACCTGCAGGGCACGTTGTTGATGTTCAACAACGATTCCTCCATCGTTACCGACGGCGCGGCACTGACGTTGAACGGCGCGGTCAGCGGCGCTGGTTCGCTGGTGACCGGCAACTTCGGCACGCTCACGCTGAATGGTACAAACACCTACAGCGGCGGCACTTTGATCAACACGCGCAGCGTGGTCTATGTCGGTTCCGATACCGCGCTGGGCACCGGCACGGTCACCACCGGCGGCGCCACTGGCGTCTACAACATCAGCGGCGCAACCCGCACGCTGGCCAACGCCTTCGTGATGAACGGCGGCACCTGGCTGGGCGGCAGCGGCGATCTGGTGCTGAACGGCACGCTGAGTGGCGCTGGTTTCGTGATCAAGGCCGGCGCGCAGACGCTGACGTTGAACGGCGCCAACAGCTACACGGGCATCTCGCAGCTGCGCGACGGCCGCATCACGGTTGGCACCAACACGGCGCTGGGCACCGGCGCGCTGCGGGTGTTCGCGCCGGTTGCGGCTCCGCCGGCCGGTCTGGCGACCACGCTGACGGCAGGCATCAACGGCCTGACGCTGGCCAATGCCATTACACTTGATCCCGGCAGCAATCTGATCGTCGAAAGCGACGTCGCCAGCTTCACGCTTGCCGGTGTGATCAGCGGCAATGGCGCGCTGACCAAGGCCCGGTCGGGCAATCTGACCCTGACCGGCGCAAACACATATGCAGGCGGCACCGCGCTGAATGCCGGCACCATCACGGTGGGCAGCAACACGGCGCTGGGCACTGGCCGCCTGACCATGGCGGGCGGCACGACTCTCGCTTCGGGTGCAGCTGATCTTGCGCTGGCCAACGCCATCACCACGCTGGGTGTCGGAACCATCGACACCGCCGGCAACATGTTCACCCTGAACGGCGTCATCGATGGCGCCGGTTCGCTGAACAAGGTGAATACCGGTAA
>JAIXQM010000040.1 GCA_027485735.1 Sphingomonadales bacterium
GCCAGCGCCCGGGCAATCTCCACCCGGCGCCGCTCCCCGCCCGAAAGCGCCATAGCCGGCGCTGCACGCAGGCGGGTGATGTTGAATTCGCCCAGCAGTTCTTCCAGCCGTGCAGAGCGCGCCCGGGCATCGGGCTCCGCCACTTCCAGCACCGCCATGATGTTCTGTTCCACAGTCATGCCGCGGAAGATGCTGGTTTCCTGCGGCAGATAGCCAAGGCCGAGTGCGGCGCGGCGATACATCGGCAGGCCGGTGATATCATGGCCATCCAGCAGGATACGGCCCGAATCCGGCATTGCGAGACCCATGACCGAATAGAAACAGGTGGTCTTGCCGGCGCCATTGGGACCCAGCAGGCCGACAACTTCACCTCGCCGCACTGAAAGCGACACGTCGCGCAGCACGACCCGCTTGTCATATTTCTTGCCGATGCCATCAACTGAAAGCCCACGCAGCACGGGGCCGCCCGCTTGCTCGCGCTGCTGTTCGCGTTGTTCCATTACCTCGGTATCGGCCATCATTGAATCTGCTCCAGCCAATTGGCGCGAAATTTGCATGTCGGAGTGTAAACTATCGTGAATGCGTCGCCACGCCAAGGCGGCTAAGTGGCGAAACCCGTGATTTCTGTTGCCAATCCGGAGCATTTGCAGGAACAGCCCCGGCCATCATGGGCGCGGCGTTGAATTTTTCCGATCCGGCGATGCTGGCCTTGTTGCTGGGCGCTGGCCTTTGGGCGGGCGCCCAGAATGCCTTGGCGGGCGGCGGCAGCTTCATCACCTTGCCGGCCCTGATCGCTGCCGGGCTGGATCCCAAACTGGCCAATATCACCTCCACCATGGCGCTTTTTCCCGGCCAGATCACCACTGGCATCGCCGGACGAAAACTGGTGGCCGGGGCTGATCGTCTGTCATTCAAGGCGCTGGCCGCCATCGCGCTTATCGGCGGGGTGGCCGGAGCATTGCTGCTCAATGCGACTCCCACACGTGTGTTTGCCGCCATGGTGCCGTGGCTGGTGCTGTTGGCCACCGCCGTTTTTGCCTGGGGCAGCTTCGGCCCGAAGAAGTCCGCCGACCGCCCGCCGCCACCGGCGTGGGTGACCGTGCTCACCCAATCGACCATCGGGATCTACAGCGGCTTTTTCGGGGGCGGCGCCGGCATCATGACCCTGGCCAGCCTCACCATCGCCGGCCTGCCGGTACGGTATGCCGGTGGTACCAAGAATGTGCTGGTCTCCCTGTCCAACACCACGGCAGCCATCCTGTTCGCGCTCACCGGCAATGTCGCCTGGATGCACGCGCTGGTGGTCGGCATCGGCGCGATGGCTGGCGGCTATGTCGGCGCGAAGGCGCTGGCGGTGGTGCCGGAAAAGGGCCTGAAAATCGCGGTGATCCTTATCGGCCTCGGCCTGACAGTCGGGCTGTTCCTGCGCGCCTAACGGCGCTGCCCATATTCATCGATCAGCACCTCGCGCCGGCCAACGTGATCGGGGCGGCTCACGAACCCGTCCTGCTCCATCCGTTCGATCAGGCGAGCGGCGTTGTTGTAGCCGATGCGCAGGTGGCGCTGGATGAAGCTGGTGCTGGCCTTTTGCGCCTTGGCCACGACGTCGATGGCCTTGGCATACACGTCCGCCTCCTCATCGCCGCTGCGACCGCCGGAGAGCCCCGCACTGGCCAGATCGAGCTGGCCATCAAGATCTGTCGGTTCTTCGGTGACCGCTTCGACATAATCCGGCACGCCCTGTGCTCGCCAGAAATCGGCGACCGCTTCCACCTCGCCATCTGAAACGAACGGGCCGTGAACGCGCACCAGCTTGCCGCCGGCCATCCACAGCATGTCGCCCTTGCCCAGCAACTGTTCGGCGCCGGGTTCGCCCAGGATGGTGCGGCTGTCGATCTTGCTGGTCACCTGGAAACTGATGCGGGTCGGCAGGTTCGCCTTGATCACCCCGGTGATCACATCCACCGATGGGCGCTGCGTCGCCATGATCAGATGGATGCCGGCGGCGCGGGCCTTCTGCGCCAGCCGCTGGATCAGGAATTCCACTTCCTTGCCGGCCGTCATCATCAGATCGGCCAGCTCGTCCACTACCACCACGATCAGCGGCATCGGCTCGAAATCGAGCACTTCCTCCTCGATGATCGGCGCTTCGGTTTCCGGGTCCCACCCGGTCTGCACACGGCGCACGAAGGGTTTGCCGGCGGCCTGCGCTTCCTTCACCTTCTGGTTGAAGCTGGCCAGGGAACGGACGTTCAACTCGCTCATCTTGCGATAGCGGTCTTCCATCTGCTCCACCGCCCATTTCAGCGCGCGGATGGCCTTGGGCGGATCGACAACAACGGGCGCCAGCAGATGCGGGATCCCGTCATACATCTTCAATTCCAGCATCTTGGGATCGATCATGATCAACCGGCACTGCGCCGGCGTCATGCGATACAAGAGCGAGAGGATCATGGCGTTGAGACCGACGGACTTGCCCGAACCGGTGGTGCCAGCGATCAGCAGGTGCGGCATCGGCGCCAGATCGGCCACCACCGGAATGCCGGCGATATCCTTGCCCAGCACCAGCGGCAGCGTGACCGACCGGCTGTCAAAATCGGCGCTGCCCAACAGTTCGGACAGCGACACAGTCTCGCGCACCGGATTGGGCAGTTCGATGCCGATCACATTCTTGCCCGGCACCACGGCCACGCGCGCCGATTGCGCGCTCATCGAACGGGCGATGTCGTCGGCCAGGCCGATCACCCGGCTGGCGCGAATGCCTGGTGCCGGTTCCAGTTCATACATGGTGACAACCGGGCCGGGGCGCACTTCGCCAATGCGACCGCGCACGCCGAAATCCTCCAGCACGCCTTCCAGCAGCCGCGCATTCTGTTCCAGCGCTGCCGCATCGATGCGCGCGCGCGGCGCAGAAGGCGGCGGCGTCAGTAGGTCCAGACCCGGCAGCACGGCGGCATCACCCAGATCGAGCGACTTCTGCTTGTCGCGCACGTCACGCCCGCTGCGGCTGGGCCGCTCCGGCTGTTCCAGCACAACTGTCGGGCCAGGCTCCGGATCGGTGGTGAGTTCGGCTTCGGCCTTGGGCGGTTTGCGTGTTGGCTTGGGCAAAACGATGTTGCCCGGCTCCGCTTCGGCGTCCGGGTTCCACAGGCGCTGGCCGGCGGCGATTGCATCACCCACCGTCTCGCGACTGATGGCGCTGCCCCAGGCCAGGCAGGCCAGACCTACCGGTGCCAGCAGAATGGCCAGCACCACCCCCACCGACACATCGGCCAATTCCGGAATCGCTTCTGCGGCGTCTGCCGCCGCCGCCAGGCCCTGGCCCAGCAAGCCGCCCGGCCCGGCCGGCGCACCCATGGCGGAAAATCCGAAACCGCCTGCCGCGAACGCCAACAGCAAGACGCCTGCA
This sequence comes from Sphingomonadales bacterium, assembly GCA_027485735.1. GTDB lineage: Bacteria > Pseudomonadota > Alphaproteobacteria > Sphingomonadales > Sphingomonadaceae > Sandarakinorhabdus. The sequence continues at coordinate 3,410 of JAIXQM010000040.1, forward strand.
AGGCTGCCACCGGCCATGCGCGGCACCGGCACCGGCTCTTCGCGGCCGACGCGCCACCCCGCCAATATCAACGCCGGGCTGAGCAACAGCACCGGCCAGCCCGCCAGTTGCAGCAACAGATCAGCAAAATGCGCGCCGATACTGCCCATCCAGTTGCCCACCGGGCGCGCTGTGGCGGTGTTGAACGAGGGATCGGCCGGGGAATAGCTCAACAGCGCCAGCACCAGCGCCACGCCAATCAGGGCCACCGCCGCGCCGGCGGCCACGCGCGCCGCCATGCGAAGGGCCAGCGCCAAAACGAGGCGCAGCCGCAGCAGCCAGGCGGGTCCACCGGGGCTGCTGCGCTTGGGGGCAGGTGCTGCCCGAGTGGCCATTGCGGTTGCGCCTTTCAATGCGATGCATCGCCCTTGGCATGTTCACCATTTGGGCACTACCTAAAGATGAATCAGGCCATGACTCCGGTCAAGCATACTCTTGGGAAAACCGCCTGTGGCCCGGACATCATGTCCCGCTTGGGGGAATCGCACAGGTCGGCTAGGAAGCCAGTATGACGATGGATGCAGACGTGATCATCATCGGTGGCGGCCTGGTTGGCGCCACATTGGCGCTGGCTCTGGCCAGGCATGATGTGACGAGCATCGTCGTCGATGCGCAGGATCTGGACAGCACCACCCTTCCGGCCTTCGATGGCCGCGCCACCGCCGTGGCCAGCGCGTCGGCGCGCATGCTGCGCGCCTTGGGGCTGGGCGATATCCTCGATACCCACGGCTGCCCGATCCGCGAGATTCGCGTGACCGACGCCGCCCACCCGCAGTTCCTGCATTTCGATGCCGGCGAGGGCAATGATCCGCTCGGCACCATGGTGGAGAATCGCTGGCTGCGCACCGGCCTGTTGCGCGCGGTGCGGGAATGCCCGGAAGTCACGCTGCTCGCCCCGGTCACTGTCGCCGATCTGGCGCGCGATGATCATGCCGCCACCCTCACCTTGGCCGATGGCCGCGTGTTCCGTGCGCCATTGGTTGTGGCCTGTGATGGCCGCCGCTCCGCCACCCGCGAAGCCGCCGGCATTCCGCTCGCCACCTGGCAGTATGATCACGCCGCGCTGATCACCATGGTTGCCCACACGGTGCCGCACGAGAATATCGCCTGCGAACTCTTCTACCCGTCGGGCCCGCTGGCGCTGCTGCCGATGCGCGACACCGACGATGGCCGGCCGCGCACCGCCATCGTATGGACGATTGACCGCAAGCATATGGACGCCGCGAAGAAGCTGGGCCCCAAGCAACTCGCTACCGAAATCGCCGCCCGCATCGACGGCACTATGGGTGAAATCGAAGTGATTGCCCCGCAAGCGGTGTGGCCGCTCGGCTATCACCACGCCGCCCGCTACACCGACACGCGCCTTCTGCTGCTCGGTGATTCTGCCCACGGCATCCACCCGATCGCTGGCCAGGGCCTCAACATGGGCTTCCGCGATGTCGCCGCCGCCGCTGAAGTGCTCACCAACGCCGCGCGCTCCGGCCTTGATCTGGGCAGCCCCGATGTGTTGGCGCAAATCTCGGCGTGGCGCCGCTTTGACAACAGCTTGGTCTGTGCTGTCACCGATGGCCTCAATCGCCTGTTCGCCATCCCCGGCCGCACCCCCAGCCTGGTGCGCCGTTTCGGTCTCGCCTCTGTCGAACGCTTGCCGCCCTTGAAGCGTTTCTTCATGAATCAGGCCCGTGGCGAAACCGGCAAGCTGCCGGCGCTGCTCAAGGGCGAACTGGTCTAGCGAATTGCAGCGTTGCGGCGCCCGGCGGCTGGCCACAGGTTGCCGGCCATGATCGATCGTGACGCAATCCTCGAAAAATATCGGCTTGAGCGGGACAAGCGCCTGCGCCCCGAAGGCAATGCGCAATATGTGCGGCTGGCAACGCATTTCCCGCAGATGCTGGGCGATCCCTACACGCCACGCAAGGAACGCGCGCCGGTCACCGATCATGTGCGTTTTGCCATGGTTGGCGGCGGGTTTGCCGGGCTGTGCACGGGCGCGCGCCTCGCACAGGCGGGGATCACCGATTTCCGCTTGATCGATGCCGGCGGCGACGTGGGCGGCACTTGGTACTGGAACCGCTACCCCGGCGCGCAATGCGACACGGCCTCCATCATCTACATGCCTCTGCTGGAAGAAACCGGGCATATCCCGACCGAGAAATATGCCCACGCCCCCGAAATCCAGGGCCAGGCAAAGAAGATCGCGCAGACGTTCAACCTCTATGAAAAGGCGCTGTTCCACACCGAGGTGAAGGCCTGCACCTGGGATGAGGCCAAACAGGTCTGGGTGATCGAGACCGATCGCGGCGATCATTTCACCGCCGATTTCGTCGGCATCGGCACCGGGCCATTGAACGTGCCGAAACTGCCCGGCATCCCCGGCATCGAGACATTCAAGGGCCACCAGTTCCACACCAGCCGCTGGGATTATGGCTACACCGGCGGTTCGACTGAAGGCGCACCGATGGAAAGGCTGGCGGGCAAACGCGTCGCCATCATCGGCACCGGCGCCACCGCCGTACAGTGCGTGCCGCATCTGGCGCGCGATTCCGGCGAATTGTTCGTGGTGCAGCGCACGCCTTCAAGCGTGGACGTGCGCGCCAATGAACCCATTGATCCCGACTGGTTCAAATCCATCGCCACGCCGGGCTGGCAGACGCGCTGGCTGGAAAACTTCGCCGGCAATGTCGGCATGGGCGGCGCGTCGGAAGACTGGGTGAAGGATGGCTGGACCGACCTGTCGCGCCGCATCCGCAGCCGGGTGATGAGCCTTCCGCCCAGCGAATGGAACCCGGAAAACATGATGAAGGCCTGGGAAATGGCGGATCATGAAAAGATGGAGGAAATCCGCACCCGCGCGGTGACGGTGGTGGAAGACCGCGAGACCGGCGAGGCGCTGCAGGCCTGGTATCGCCAATTGTGCAAGCGGCCCTGCTTCCATGATCAATATCTGCAGGCCTTCAACCGGCCCAGCGTCACCTTGGTTCACACCGATGGCAAGGGTGTCGAGCGAATCGACGAAACCGGCCTGTGGGTGGACGGCGAGCACTATGAAGTGGACTGCATCATCCACTCCACCGGGTTCGAAGTCGGCACCCCCACCGAAGAACGCACCGGTTTCGATCCGGTTGGCAAGGGCGGCCAGAAGCTCTCCGCGGCGTGGAGCGACGGCATGCGCACCCTGCACGGTCTGAACAGCGCCGGTTTCCCCAATCTGTTCCTGGTGCAGTTCGCGCAGGCGGCCAATTTCATCGTCAACGTGCCGCACAACTGGATGGAAACCGGCACCAGCATCGCCGCCATCGTGCGCCACATGGCCGATCATGGCCTGAAGACCATGGACGTGGACGAAAAGGCCCAGGAAGACTGGGTGAAGCTGCTGCTGTCCGGTCCCGGCATGATGATCAACAGCCCGGATTGCACACCCGGCTATTACAACAACGAAGGCCAGCCCATGGATGACCGCGCCAAATATGCGGTGGGCTATCCGGCCGGACCAAACGCGTTTTTCAGCTACATGCGGGGCTGGCGGTCAGACGGGCAATTCAAGGGGCTGCGCTTCGGTTAACCCGTCGAGGGCAGGAACTCGCGCGCGGCCTCGGCCAGCAGGATCGGCACGCCGTCGCGGATCGGATAGGCGATGCCGGCCGTGTCGTTGACCAGTTCTTGGGCGGACCGATCATGGCGCAGCGGCTGCTTGGTCTGCGGGCAAACCAGCAGGGCCAACAGGCGCGGATCGAGCGCGGAACCGCTCATTGCAGGCGGCCGCTGCTGCCGCTGCCCCCGATTCCATTGGGCCCAACCGCGAAACTCATCAGCGCGGCCAGCGTTTGCGCGCGCTCGGCCAGGGTGGGCGCTTCCAGCAGTGCCTGCTTTTCGGGCGGATCGAACGGCAGCGCGCCGGCCAGCGCCGTCACCAGCCCTTCATCGTCAGCCGATTGCACCGCCTCCCAATCGGCGGCGAGCCCGCGCGCATCAAGATAGGGGCGCAGCGCGTCTTCCAGGCTGGCGCGGCTGGCGGCATCGAGCGATTCTTCCTCGGCCCGGTCATCGGCAAAGCCGTGATAATCGGTCATCACTTGGCGATAGAGCGTGTCGCGCTCCAGTTCGGCACCCACCCGGAAGCGGCTGACGCCGACCAGCGTGAGGAGGATGCGGCCATCGTCGGTTTCGCGATATTCGGTGATCCGGCCCAAGCAGCCGACCTTGTAGAGCGGCGGCGGATCACCGCCTCTGCTTCCTTGGGGCGCCTTGGGCTGGATCATGCCGATGACCCGGTTGGCAGCGCCTGTGGCCGCCATCGCGTCCTTCACCATCGCCAGATAGCGCGGTTCAAAGATGTTGAGTGGCAGCACACCGCGCGGCAGCAGCACCGCGCCGGTCAAGGGGAACACCGGCACGGCAGCCGGCAGCGGTTCCAGGGCTTCGCTCTCGCTCATGCGAACCAGATGGCGCGCAGGGCCGCGCGGGTCTTGACGCTCCACGGATCGGCAAGGCCGGCGGCTTCGAACATGGTCAGCAATTTCGCGCGGGCGGCGCCCTCGTTCCAGCCGCGATCGGCCTTGATGACGGCCAGCAGATGCTCGGCAGCGGCATCGCGTTCGCCGCGGGCAGCCAGCGCGCCGGCCAGCTCGAATCGGGCGGCGTGGTCATCCGGGTGATTGGTCACCTGGGCGACGAGATGGGCGAGCTCGTCATCCGCCGGTGCTTCGGCGGCCAGCGCCAGCGCGGCGCGGGCGCGGACAACAAGTTCATCCTTCGAATCGGCAGGCACCGTTTCGAGCGCGGCAGCCGCCGGCTGCATTTTGCCACCCGCCAGCAACGCCAGGGCATAACGCGCCACCAGATCATGGCGATCCGGCATCTCGCTGGACACCGCTCCCAGCATGGCGATGGCGTCTTCATGGGCGCCGGCCGCAGTGGCTTCTTCTGCCGCGGCGATCAGCTGGCTGATCTGCTCCTCCAGCGCGGCCTCGTCATCGCTGGCCGGGACGCCCGCCAGCAGCTTGTCAATGAATTGCGCCAGCTGCGTTTCCGGTAGGGCGCCCTGGAAGCCATCAACCGGGCGGCCATCAAGGAAGGCATAGACGGTGGGGATGGACTGGATGCGGAACTGGGCGGCCAGCGCCTGGTTCTTGTCCACATCGATCTTGACCAGCGCCACCTTGGGTGCACGGGCTTCAACCAGTCGTTCCAGCGCCGGCCCCAGCGTCTTGCACGGGCCGCACCACTCCGCCCAGAAATCGACCAGCACCAATGCCGTCTTCGACGCCTCGATCACGTCGCGCCGGAAGGCTTCAATGCTGGCCTTTTCGGCGGCGGGATTGGGAATGCTGGCCAAGGGGTGATGCTCCCATGTGTTGTCGTGCGTGCCATATGGGGGCGGGGGAGGCGGTTTGCCAAGACGGCGCTTGCGCACAGGGCCCAAGAAACCTCGGGCAAAAAAGGGGCTTGCAAGTCCAAACCCCCCGGTGCTAGACGCCCCATCCTCAATGACCGGCGAGCGGGTGTAGCTCAGGGGTAGAGCGCAACCTTGCCAAGGTTGAAGTCGAGAGTTCGAATCTCTTCACCCGCTCCAGTCGTTGCTTGAAAAGGCGGTCCGTTTGGGCCGCCTTTTTCGTTGCGGTGCCTCGCCGCGGGACCCATAAAGCCGCCATGCACAGCCACGCTCACAGCCATCCGCTGGGCGGTCATGATCATCATGGCCATGGGCACAGCCACGTGCCGCCCGATTTCGGGCGCGCCTTTGCCATCGGCGTCGTGCTCAACCTCACCTATGTCGGCATCGAGACCGCGGCCGGTCTGTGGATCGATTCGATGGCGCTGCTCGCTGATGCCGGCCACAATCTGTCGGATGTGGCGGGGCTGCTGATTGCTTGGGGCGGCCTCACGCTGGCCAGACGGGCGCCGAGCGCGCGTTTCACCTGGGGTCTGCAGCGCTCGCCGATTCTGGCGGCGCTGGCGAACGCGCTCATCCTCGTGGCGGCGTGCGGGGGCATCGTCTTCGAATCGGTACACCGTCTGCTCGATCCGCTTCCGGTCGCCGGCAATGTCGTGATGCTGGTGGCGGCGGTGGGCGTTGCCATCAACACCGGCACCGCCCTGATGTTCATGCGCGGCCGCAAGGGCGATGTGAACGTGCGCGGCGCGTACTTGCACATGCTGGCCGATGCCGGGGTGTCGGCGGCGGTGGTGCTCGGCGGGCTGGTGATCAGCCAGACCGGCTGGGCCTGGGTTGATCCGGTGCTGGGCCTGGCAGTAGCGGCCGTGATCCTGCGCGGCACTTGGGGCCTGCTCACCGAGTCGCTGGCGCTGGCGCTGGATGCGGTGCCGCCGGGCATCGAACCGGCCGCCGTTAACGATTGGCTGACCGGACTGCACGGTGTGGAAGCGGTACATGATCTTCACATCTGGCCACAGGGCACCACCGGCGCGGTGTTGACCGCGCATCTGGTGATGCCGGCTGGCCACCCGGGTGACGAGGCGCTGGCCAACATCGCCCATGCGCTTCACCACCGTTTTTCCATCGGCCATGCCACGCTGCAGGTCGAAACCGGCGCGGATCACTGCCGGCAGGCGCTGCCCGAAGGCTGGGGCGGCGACCACATGCACTGATGCAACTGTGGGTGGCACCGGTCGGCTCGCCGGAGTAGGAAACCATTCATGCGCATCATCGACCATCACATCGCCGGATCGCCCGTGGCCGCCGGCAGCCGCACCAGCCCGGTGTATGATCCCAACTCAGGCCAGGTGCAGGCAGAAGTGCGATTGGCGGGCGCTGATCTGCTCGAACAGGCCGTGGCCGCCGCCCGCGCTGCGCAGCCGGCCTGGGCCATCACCAACCCGCAGCGCCGTGCACGGGTGATGTTCAAGTTCAAGGAACTGGTCGAAGCCCGCATGGATGAACTGGCCCGCGTGCTCAGTTCCGAACATGGCAAGGTGCTGGCCGACAGCCGTGGCGACATTCAGCGCGGGCTGGAGGTGATCGAATTCTGCTGCGGCATCCCGCATGTGTTGAAGGGCGAGTTTACCCACGGCGCCGGGCCGGGCATCGACATCTGGGCCTTCCGCCAGCCGATCGGCATCGGCGCCGGCATCACCCCGTTCAATTTCCCGGCGATGATCCCGATGTGGATGGCCGGCGTCGCCATCGCGACCGGCAACGCCTTCATCCTGAAGCCGTCGGAACGCGATCCCACCCTGCCGCACCTGCTGGGCGACATTTTCCGCGATGCCGGCCTGCCCGAGGGCATTTTCAGCGTCGTCAACGGCGACAAGGAAATGGTCGACGCCATCATCGCCCATCCTGATATCGCCGCGATCAGCTTTGTCGGCTCGTCTGACGTGGCCGAGTATATCCACAGCCAAGGCTGCGCGCGCGGCAAGCGGGTGCAGGCGATGGGTGGTGCCAAGAACCACGCCATTGTGATGCCCGACGCCGATCTCGATCAGGTTGTGCGCGATCTGGCCGGGGCGGCCTTTGGTAGCGCCGGCGAACGCTGCATGGCGCTGCCGGTGGTAGTGCCGGTGGGTGAAGACACCGCCAACGCCCTGCGCGCCAAATTGCTGCCGGCGATCGGCAAGCTGCGCATCGGCATCTCCACCGATCCGGAGGCCGATTATGGCCCAGTCGTCACCGCCGCCCACAAGGCGCGGATCGAAAGCTACATTCAGATGGGTGTCGATGAAGGCGCGGAGTTGGTCGTCGATGGCCGTGGCTTCACCCTGCAGGGCCATGAAGGCGGCTTCTTCGTCGGGCCCACCCTGTTCGATCATGTCACACCCGATATGCAGAGCTACCGCGAGGAAATCTTCGGCCCCGTTCTGCAGATCATGCGTGCACCGGATTTCGAGGCGGCACTCAAACTCCCCAGCCAGCATCAATATGGCAACGGCGTCGCCATCTTCACCCGCAACGGCCACGCCGCGCGCGAATTTGCAGCGCGGGTCAATGTCGGCATGGTCGGCATCAACGTGCCGATCCCGGTGCCGGTGGCCTATCACAGCTTTGGCGGCTGGAAGCGCAGCGCCTTTGGCGACATCGGCCAGCACGGCATGGAAGGCGTGCAATTCTGGACCAAGCGCAAGACCGTTACTGGCCGCTGGCCCGATGGCGGCATGGATGGCGGCAGCGCGTTCGTCATTCCGACGATGGGGTAACTTCTGATGACCTACGAGACCCTCCTTGTTGAACAGCGCGGCGCCGTCACGCTCGTCCGCCTCAATCGCCCGCAGGCGCTGAACGCGCTCAACAGCCAGGTGCTGGCCGATCTGATCGCTGCCTTCGCCAAGTATGATGCCGATGCCTCGCAGCGCTGCCTCGTCATAACCGGCAGCGAAAAGGCCTTCGCCGCCGGTGCCGACATCAAGGAAATGAGCGGTCAGTCGTTCGCCCAAATGTACGGCGGCAATTTCTTTGCCGGCTATGACCATGTCACCGCCAACCGCAAGCCGTGGATCGCGGCCGTGTCCGGCTTTGCGCTCGGCGGCGGCTGTGAGCTGGCGATGATGGCGGACATCATCATTGCGGCCGAGAACGCAAAATTCGGCCAGCCCGAAATCAAGCTGGGCGTGACGCCCGGCATGGGTGGATCGCAGCGGCTGGTGCGCGCCATTGGCAAGGCCAAGGCCATGGAAATGTGCCTGACCGGCCGGATGATGGACGCGGCCGAAGCCGAACGCTCCGGCCTGGTGGCCCGCGTGGTTCCCACCGAAGCGCTGCTCGATGAAGCGCTGAAACTGGCCGAAACCATCGCCGGCATGGCACCGCTGGCTAGCATCGCGGTGAAGGAAGAAATCGACGCCGCCTTCGAAATGAGCCTCAGGCAAGGCGTCCTCTTCGAGCGCCGGCTGTTCCACGGCCTGTTCGGCAGCGCCGATCAGAAGGAAGGCATGGCCGCCTTCGTGGAAAAGCGGCCCGGCAACTGGACGGGGCAGTAACATGGCCATCATCGCCTTCATCGGGGTCGGCAACATGGGGGGCGGTATGGCCCTCAACCTGGTCAAGGCCGGCCACGAAGTGTGGGCATTCGACTTGTCTGCCGATGCGCTGGCGCGGGTCGTGGCGGGCGGTGCAACGGCGGCCACCAGTGCGGCCGATGCCGCCGCTGGCGCTGATGTCATCATCACCATGCTGCCGGCGGGCAGCCATGTGCGCGCTGCCTATGAAGGCGATCTGTTTGCCGTCGCCCAGCCGCACGCCATCCTGATCGATTGTTCCACCATCGATGTCGCCACGGCCAAGGCGATGGGCGAAGCGGCCGCCAGCAAAGGCCTGGCGATGGTTGATGCGCCGGTTTCGGGCGGCACGGCGGCGGCGGACGGCGGCACCCTCACCTTCATGGTCGGCGGGCCCGATGCGGCCTTTGCCACGGCGCAGCCGATCCTGGAAAAGATGGGCAAGGCCGTGATCCACGCCGGCGGGGCCGGCATGGGCCAGGCCGCCAAGATCTGCAACAACATGATCCTCGGGGCCACCATGGTCGCCACCGCCGAAGCTTTCGTGCTGGCCGAAAAGCTGGGGCTGGAGGCGCAGACCTTCTTCGACATCAGCAGCAAAGCCAGCGGGCAAAGCTGGTCCATGACCAGCTATTGCCCCGTCCCCGGCCCGGTGCCCACCGCGCCGTCCAACCGCGATTATGCCGGCGGGTTTGCAGCAGCGTTGATGCTGAAGGATCTGAAACTGGCGTGCCAGGCCGCGCAGGGTGCCGGTGCCAGCGTGCCGATGGGGGCGGAAGCGGAAGCGCTATACCAGCTGTTCGTCAACAACGGCGGTGCCGCCACCGATTTTTCCGGCATTATTCGGTTGCTGCGCGGCTGATCTGCCGCGTTGGCATTTCGCTGCCATCCGCGCTATGCCGCGCCGCATCATGACCACGCCGCTGATCATCGCGCTCCCCAAGGGCCGCATCCTGAAGGAGGCGCTGCCGCTGTTGGCGCGCATCGGCATCGTGCCGGAAGCGGATTTCACCGACGAAAACAGCCGCAAGCTGACCTTTGCCACCTCCCGCGACGATGTGCGGGTGATCCGGGTGCGCAGTTTCGA
>JAIXQM010000155.1 GCA_027485735.1 Sphingomonadales bacterium
GTCTGCGGCCGCATCGCCTCCCACTCGGCAAAGCGCAGCGGGCGGTTGTCGATGCAGCTGGGCAGGCGGAAACCATATTCGGCCAGCGTCACCTTGCGGCGGTGATCGCCCTTGGCCATGGCGCCGATCTGCGGCACCGTCACATGGCTTTCATCGATGAACAGCAGGGCGTTTTCCGGCAGATATTCAAACAGCGTGGGCGGTGGTTCGCCGGGCAGGCGGCCGGTGAGGAAGCGGCTGTAATTCTCGATGCCCGCACACGCCCCGGTGGCGGCGATCATTTCCAGATCGAAGTTCGTGCGCTGCTCCAGCCGCTGGGCTTCCAGCAACTTGCCTTCGGCGTTCAGCTCCTTCAGCCGCTCGGTCAGTTCGTGGCGGATGGCGTCCGCGGCCTGCTTCATGGTCGGGCCGGGCGTCACATAGTGGCTGTTGGCGTAGATCTTGATCTGGTCGAGCTTGGCCACCGTCTCGCCGGTGAGCGGATCGAACTCGCTGATCTGCTCGATCTCGTCGCCGAAGAAGCTGATGCGCCAGGCGCTGTCTTCATAGTGGGAGGGGTAGATTTCCAGGGAGTCGCCGCGCACCCGGAAATTGCCGCGCGCGAAACTGAGGTCGCCGCGCTTGTATTGCATGGCGACGAGCTTCCTCACCACCTCCTTGAGGTCCGCCGAGCCGCCCTTCTTCAAGGAGAAGGTCATCGCCGAATAGGTCTCGACCGAGCCGATGCCATAAATGCAGGAAACCGACGCGATGATGATCACGTCATCGCGCTCCAGCAGGGAACGGGTGGCGGAATGGCGCATCCGGTCGATGGCCTCGTTCACGCTCGATTCCTTTTCGATATAGGTATCGGTGCGCGCCACATAGGCTTCGGGCTGGTAATAATCGTAATAGGAAACGAAATACTCCACCGCATTTTCGGGGAAGAAGCTCTTGAATTCGCCGTATAATTGCGCGGCCAAAATCTTGTTGGGCGCCAGGATCAGCGCCGGGCGCTGCACCGCCTCGATCACCTTGGCCATGGTGAAGGTCTTGCCCGAACCCGTCACGCCCAGCAGCACCTGATCGCGCTCGCCCTCATTGGCCTGGCCCACCAGTTCGGCGATGGCGGCGGGCTGATCACCGGCCGGCGTATATTCGGTGTTCAGCACGAACGGCCGGCCGCCTTCGGATTTCTCCGGGCGCGCGGGACGGTGCGGCGTGAACTCGGTCAACTCCGTTTCGGCAAGGCTGGTGCGAATCTGGATGGCCATGGCGCCATCCTTGCACCATGTGCGCCGTTTGTTCTAGCGCAGCATGCGGCGAATGAGCTGGCGATCACGCAGCGCGAAATGATGCCACAGCACCGCACCGGCATGGGCCGCAAAGGCGACTGCGAACAGCACCGAAAGCCAGATGTGCAACGCGCGGGCCGGCGGCATCGGCAGGGCTTCGGGCAGGTGCAACCCCAGGACTGACCAGCCAGTGGCCCCCGCCAGCAATAACCCGGAAACCGGCAGCGTGGCCAGCGAGAGATACAGCGCCAGTTTGTTCAGCTTTGCCGCGCCATTGGGGCTGGCCGGGCCCGGCGAAGCGCGCTGGGCCGCCCAGCGCAACAGCAGCAGGAAGAACACCGCAACGCCAATGCCGATATGCGCAGCCAGAAAATCCGTGCGCTCCGGCGAAGGGCGAAGCACCGCCACGAACAGCCCCATCGGCAGCGCGGCCAGCATCAGCACGGCGCTCGTCCAGTGCAGGATGCGGGCGATCTGCCCCCACTTCTGCCGCTGGTTCCAGTCCGGCACCGGCTCCGCGTACCGCCGCCACTGCGCCGGCAGCAGCGCCAGCAGCAGCAGGACCGCCAGCACCGCAATCACCGCCATGATATTGAGCAGCAACGGCCGCACATCATCGGCCGCACGCGCCGCAAACGTGCCATCGCCATTGGCCAGCCAGATCGACCAGGCCATCATGCCCAACGCTGCCGCCGCACCCACCTGCGCCAGTACCCGCCACGCCCACGCCGGATGGTTCAAGCCCACCGCCAGGCCCAGCGCCAGAAACAGATAGATAAATGTCATCCCCGGGCCCGATGGGGGATAAGGCGGCGGGATGCAAGGGGAGGGCGGTTCTCGGCGTCAAACCCCTGCGTTGTCCGGCTGGCGCTGGAAAGGAGAAGGGGCCGCTGGAGGCTCTCCTCTTCTGCCTCTGTTCTGTCCCACAGCCCGGCCTATGGGTTGGACCGGCGCAGCACCCATCGGCCTTGGCCTCGGCCGCACACAAGGGCCGGTGAAAACAGGCGAGATGCGGAAAAACTGTCAAAACTGGCCGCGATTGTGGGGGCATGACAAGCGCCGCCGCACACCGTAAAGCCGTCCCCACCATGACCTACAGCAGCGACTTTCTCCGCCGTCTCGAAACGCGCGGCTATATTCATCAGATCACCGATGCGGCGGCGCTGGATGGCGCGGCGGGGAAGGGCGCGATCACGGCTTATGTCGGCTTTGATTGCACGGCGCCCAGTTTGCATATCGGCAATCTGGTTTCGATCATGATGCTGCGGCATTTGCAGCAATCGGGGCATCGGCCGATCGTGTTGATGGGTGGCGGGACGACCAAGATTGGTGATCCGTCGGGCAAGGATGAGGCGCGGCAGTTGCTGGGGGATGAGCAGATCAATGCCAATTTGGCCAGCATCAAGCGGATTTTCGAGCGGTTTCTCACCTTTGGCGATGGGCCGACCGATGCGGTGATGGTCAACAATGATGATTGGCTGTCGCGGCTGCAGCTGGTGCCGTTCCTGCGCGATTACGGCCGGCATTTCTCGATCAACCGGATGCTGACGTTTGACAGCGTGCGGTTGCGGCTGGAGCGGGAGCAGCCGCTGAGCTTCATCGAGTTCAACTACATGATTTTCCAGGCCTATGATTATCTGGAACTGAACCGCCGTTTTGGCTGCACGCTGCAGATGGGCGGCAGTGACCAATGGGGCAATATCGTCAACGGCACCGATCTGATCCGCCGGGTGGACGCCAAGGACGCTTTTGGCCTGACGACGCCGCTGATCACGCGGGCCGATGGCGCCAAGATGGGCAAGACGGCCAAGGGCGCGGTGTGGCTGCACGAGGATCAACTGCCGCATTTCGATTACTGGCAGTTCTGGCGCAACACGCATGACGCCGATGTGGGCAAGTTCCTGCGGCTGTTCACCGATCTGCCGCTGGACGAAATCGCCCGGCTGGAGGCGTTGGAAGGCGCGGAGATCAACACCGCCAAGGAAATGCTGGCCACCGAAGCCACCGCGCTGTGCCGGGGCCGGGATGCGGCGGAAGCCGCTGCTGAGACGGCGCGCGCCACCTTTGCCGAAGGCGGCGCGGGTGAGGATCTGCCGCAGTTCGCGGTGAGTGGCCCGGTGAGCATCGTCGATGCGCTGATCGGGCTGGGCTTTGCGGCATCGAAGAACGAAGCGCGCAAGCTGGTGGCCCAGGGTGGCGCTCGCATCGATGGCGAAGCGGTGGGCAGCGATGCCGCGCTGGTGGCGCCGGGGCAGAAGGTGAGCGCCGGCAAGAAGCGGCACGGGCTGGTGGTCGCGGGCTGAGGCGCTATTCCGCTGCCGGAACGGCCGGCAGATCGATTGCGACCTGCAGGCCGGGTTTGTTATCGGCCAATGTGAGCGTGCCGCCGTGCAGGCGGGCGACGGCGGCAGCCAGCGACAGGCCAAGCCCGGCGCCCTGCAGCCGCTGACCCTGCCGGCCGCGCGCCGCATCAAGCCGGCCAAAGCGCCGCAGCGCTTCGCGCCGTTGGGCGGTGGGGATGCCGGGGCCGTGATCGCCCACCACCAGCCGGGCGCCGCCATCATGGCGCTGCGCGGCCAGTTCGATGCGCTTGCCGGTGGCGCCATAGCGCAGGGCATTGTCGATCAGATTGGCCAGCGCCCGGCCCAGCAACTGGCGATGGGCCAGCGCCGTCACCCGGGTCAGGCCGGGTTGCACGGCCAGTTCCACGCCGGCATCTTCGGCCAGCGGCCCATACATATCGGCCAGATCGGCCACCATCTGGGACAGGTCCACCACTTCAAAGCGGTCGCGGCCGATGCCGGCTTCGGCGCGGGTGATTTCCAGGCTGGTATCGAGCATGCCGAGCAGCGATTCCGCTTCGGCCGACACAGCTTCCAGATCGGCGGCATCAATCACGCTGCCCTGTTGCAGCTTGTCGATGCGGGCCTTCAGCCGGGTGAGCGGGGAACGCAGATCATGCGCCAGCCCATCGGTGACGGCGCGCAGTTCATCCAGCACCGATTCCACACGCGCCAGCATCACGTTGAACGCCTGGCCCATGGAATCAAAGGCATCGGCTGGCGGGCCGGGCGGCAGATCGACCCGGGCGTGCAGTTTGCCGGCGGTGACCTCGCCCACCACATCGGCGATGCCGCGCGCCCGATCGGTGATGATGGAGGCGATCAGCCGGCTGGTAAGCCAAGCGAGCAGCGCCGCCAGGGGCAGCGCCACCGCCAGCAGGGTGGTTAGGGTCGCCTGCAACTGGGCTTCGGCCGCGAGACTGCGCCCCACCAGCAGGCGATAGCCTTCCGGCATGGCCCGCCCGGTGACCATGTAGGGCGCAGAATCGCCCTGTTCGGCCTGCATCGCCATCATCCGGTAATAACGGGCATCGGCGGGCACAGCGGCGGGCCAGCGGGCCAGATTGCCGAGTACCAGGCTGCCATCCGCCGCGGCGAGGTGGATGACGAGCGGCCCCGGCACCTGCAATTCGCCATCAAGGATGGTCACGGCGGCTTCGATGCCATTGCGGCGCCACGCCAGCACGGTGGCATCGGCAATGGCGTCAATTCGGGTCTGGGCTTCGCGATCGAGCTGGTTCTGGGTGGCGCGTTCCAGCAGGATCAGCAGCAGGCCGGATCCGGTCAGGATGACCAGGAACAGCATCAGGCTGATCCGCGCCGTGGTGGTGCGCGGCGCCAGCCCGCTCAGCAACAGGCGGAAGCCTGATGGTTTCCACGAAGACAGCCTCGCCCGGGGCATTAGAGCGGTTCCCGACCTGCTTGCGCCATCGTCATCGCCCCAAGTGGGGCGACCCCTTCGGGGCGAGGCGAATTTGGCGCACGGCTGCGTCGCTCGTTGGTTGCGATGCCAGAGACATCGCGCCCGCCTCGCTTCTTGCCGTGCATCAAATTCGTCTCCGTGCCGATAACCCAAGCTGGTCGGCAACCGCTCCGTCAGGCCGTGACCGTTTCGCCGCCGACCCGGTAGCCGGTGCCGCGCACGGTCTGCACGATATTGCCGGCGCCGCCTTCATCCAGCTTCTTGCGCAGGCGGCTGACATGCACGTCGATCACGTTGGTGCCGGGATCGAAATGATAATCCCACACGCCTTCCAGCAGCATGGAACGGGTGACGACCTGGCCACGGTGGCGGACCAGATATTCCAGCAGGCGGAATTCGCGCGGTTGCAGATCGATGCGCTTGCCCGTCCAGGTGACACGGCGGGCGAGCAGATCAAGCTCCAATTCGCCTTCCACCAGCCGGGTGATTTCGCCCGATGGCAGGGCGCGGCGCTGCACAGCTTCAAGACGGGCAAGCAATTCCGGCAATTCAAACGGCTTGGTGAGATAATCGTCGGAACCGGCGCGCAGGCCCTTTACCCGTTCATCCAGGCTGGCCAACGCGGAAAGCACCACCACCGGCGTGCGGTTGCCGGCTTCGCGCAGGCGGGACAGCACAGTGAGACCATCGAGTTCGGGCAGCATGCGATCCAGCACGATGGCGGCATAGTGCCCGGCCATCGCCAGTTCGAGGCCCAACGTTCCAGTGCCGGCAATATCAACATGATAGCCAGCCTCGCGCAGACCCTGCGCGATATGATCGGCCATGGTGGCATCGTCTTCAACGCAAAGGATATTGCTCATGGCTGTGACTTTATGCCGCTCATTACAAAAAACTCAAGCGGTTCGACGGGCAGCGACATGATTTTCTTCGCAGTGCATGACGACCGCTGCTAGGCACCAGCCGATCATCACCACGAGGCTGGCGACTTGTCTGAACGAATGACGGAAGAAAACGAACAGGCCAATATCGCCGCGCCAACGGCCAAGCCGGCGCGCGTGGAGCGACCGGCGCGGCTGCCGCGGCTGTTCCTGTGGCTGGTGGCGATTGCCATTATCCTTGTCATTGTGGCCGCCTTTGCCTGGCGGCTGGCCGGCAACCGCCTGCTCAGCGCGGCGTTGGTGCCGGGCGGCGCGTTTGAAGCCGCCGCAGCCGGCACGCCCTATGATTATGGTGATCCTGCCAGTTGGGCGGCGCGGCCGGGCGGCCTGAAGGATGGGGCCGATGATCCCACGGCGTTCCTGCCGGAAGGCGCGCCTGCCATGGCCAGGGGCGATGTGCCGGTGTTTTTCATTCCGCCCACCGCCGCCTTTGGCAATTCGCAGTGGAACGGCCGTTCCAGCGATGCGGCAACGGCGCTGCGGCTGGCTGGCTTCCTGCGCACCGAAGCCAGCGCGCTGGCGGCGGCCGGCCCGCTGTGGGCGCCGCATTACCGCCAGGCGGTGCTGGGCAGCTTCCTTGCCAACACGCCCGAAACGCGGCGCTTTGCCCAGGCCGCCCAGCGGCTGGCCTATGCTGATGTGAAGGCGGCTTTCGCGCGCTTCCTGGAAGCGCAGCCGCCAGGTGGGCCGATCATCCTTGCCGGTCACAGCCAGGGTGCGCTGCACCTGTTGCGTCTTCTGAAGGAAGAAGTGGCGGGCACGCCGCTCGCCGCCCGCGTTGTGGCGGCCTATGCGGTGGGCTGGCCGGTGTCGGTGAGCGCCGATCTGCCGGCGCTGGGCCTGCGGGCCTGCGAACGGCGTGATCAGGCGCGCTGCCTGCTGAGCTGGCAGAGCTTTGCCGAGCCGGCCGACGCGTCGGCGATCCTTGATGTTTATTACGCTGGCACGGGCCTGGCGGGCACCTCCCGCACCGGCACGGCGATGCTGTGCAGCAATCCGTTGACGGGCAGCATCGGCGACGCTGCCCCCGCCAGCGCCAACCCCGGCAGCCTGGTGCCTTCGGCGACACTTACCGCCGGCAAGCTGGTGACGCCCGGCGTGCCGGCGCGTTGTGATCCCCGCGGGTTGTTGCTGATCGGTGAAGCACCGAGCGGCTATCCGGCGTTCGTGCTGCCGGGCAATAATTTCCACGTGTTCGATTATCCGCTGTTCTGGCAGGCCGTGCGCCTGGATGCGGCGGCGCGGGTGGCGGCGTGGAAAGCGGAACGCTGATCACGGCCAGCGCGCCGGATTATGCGGCCGTGCTGCCCGATGCTGGCCGGCTGGGCGGACTGGACGTGGGCACCAAGACCATTGGCCTTGCCACCTGCGACTCCAGCTGGAGTTTCGCCAGCCCGGCCCACACCATCGCGCGGACGAAGTTCAGCGCCGATCTGGCCGAACTGAAGGCCTGGGTGGCCAAGGAGCGATTGGTTGGCTTGGTGATCGGCTTGCCGTTGAACATGGACGGCAGTGATTCATCGCGCACCCAATCGGTGCGGGCGTTTGCGCGCAATGTGGCCGTGTTGGGCCTGCCGTTGCTGCTGTGGGATGAACGCTGGTCCACCGCTGCGGTAGAGCGCGCCATGATCGCCGAGGATTTGTCGCGCGCCCGGCGTTCGGAGCGGGTGGACAGGCTGGCGGCGAGCTATATCCTGCAAGGTGCAATCGATGCCCTTGCCCGTTGGAGAGTGTGATGAGCTGCCTTAGCCCCGAAGCCCGCGCCGTGCTGTTCGAACATGCCACCGAACGGCCATTCACTTCGCCGCTCAACGATGAAAAGCGCACTGGCGACTATCACTGCGCCGGCTGTGGTGCGCTGCTCTACCGGTCCGGCACCAAGTTCAACTCCGGTTCCGGCTGGCCGAGCTTTTACGACGCCGTGGAAGGCGCGGTGGGCACCAAGACCGATGTGAGTCACGGCATGGTGCGCACCGAAGTGCATTGCGCCGGCTGCGGCGGGCATTTGGGCCATGTGTTCCCCGATGGGCCGCCGCCGACAGGCCTGCGTCACTGCATCAACGGCCTGGCGCTTGATTTCCAGGCGGATGAAGCCTGATGCGCCGGCTGCTCCTCCTCGCGGCGCCACTGCTGCTGGCGCAAGCGCCGCCGCCGTCCTTGGTCAACACGTCCGCTGATGACATTGCCGCCAACGCACCGGGCGCGCATTGGCTCGACATCAACCCTGATCATATCATGGTGATGGACAGCGCCGCCGGCCGCATGGTGATCCAGCTGGCGCCGCAATTCGCGCCGCAGCACGTGGCGGCCATCCAGAAACTGGTGCGTGCCGGCCGCTTTGATGATGGCCGTATCGTGCGGGTGCAGGACAATTATGTCGTGCAATGGGCCGCCAAGCCGGAGAGCGGCAAGGAACCGGTGAGCCAGCCGCCCGATGTGCGCGAACAGCGCGTGCGGCCGGAACGGCTGCCGGCGGAGTATGAGCGCCCGCTGGCCGATGTCGCCTTCACGCCATCGCCGTTCAAGGACAGCTATGCCGAGGCCGGCTTTGTGTCGGGCTGGCAGGCAGCGCGCGACCAGAGCACCGGCACGGTGTGGCTGGCGCATTGCTATGGCACGGTGGGCGTGGGCCGCGACATGCCGCCGGATACCGGCGACGGCGCCGAGCTTTATGCCGTGATCGGCCATGGCCCGCGGCATCTGGATCGCAACATCGCCAATGTTGGCCGTGTGTTGGCCGGCATCGAACCGCACGCCGCCCTGCCGCGCGGCACCGAGGCGCTGGGTTTCTACAAGGACGAAGCGCAGCGCACCAAGATCACCCGCGTGCGGCTGGCCAGCCAGATCCCCGGCTTCCCGCGCTGGCAGATGATGGACACGGCCAGCCCCAGCTTTGCGCAGGTGGTGCAGGCCCGCGCCAACCGCACGGGCTTTTTCGTCCGGCAGGCGGGCGCGGCTGATCTGTGCACGCTGAAGGTACCTGTGCGTGAGGTGAAATGACACCGATCATCAAGCTGTTGCGCGCCGATGAATGGGCGCAGTTTCAGGAAACGCGCGTGTTTGCCGGATCGGCGGATGATCTGCGTGATGGCTATATTCACATCTCCACGCCCGAACAGGCGCCCGGCACGCTGGCCAAATGGTTCGCCGGCGATACGGGCGTGGTGGCGCTGACGCTGGATGCGGATGCGTTGGGCGCAGACCTGAAGTGGGAAGAAAGCCGCGGCGGGCAACTCTTCCCGCACCTCTATCGCCCGCTCAGGCTGGACGAGGTGATCGAGGTGCGCCCGGCCTAGGCTTTCTGCGCCGCCTTGGCGCGCTGGAAGCCATCCCGCGCCTGACAGCGTTCCCAGTAACCAAGCAGATGCGGCCCCACCTCGCCGAGGTGGCCAAGATTGCCCGCCAGCAGCAGCGCATAGGCGACCGCGATATCCGCCACGGTAAATTCATCCCCGCACAGCCACGGGCGGCCATCAGACAGCGCGCGTTCGGCCCAGATGGTGCGGGCGATGAACCAGCGGCGATAGTCGCTCGCCACCTTGGGATTGCGGTTCTCCGGCTTCTCCAGCAGCGTGTAGCGCAGCACCAGCGTCTGCGGGAAGGTCAGCGTCGCGTCGGACTGGTGCAGGAAATTCAGATAATCGCCGTAGCGCGGATCGCCGGGCAGCACCCGCAGCGCGCCCACCTTGTCGGCCAGATACTGGCAGATGGCGGCGCTTTCGGTCATCTTCACGTCACCATCCGTGAAGAAGGGAATGGTGCCGAGCGGGTTGAGTTCAAGGAAGCTCGGCTCCAGCCAGCGCGGCGGGAAGGGCAGCAGCACCAGTTCATAAGGCAGGCCCAGTTCTTCCAGCGCCCACAGCGGCCGGAAGCTGCGCGCATCGTGGCAGTGCCAGAGTTTCATGATGTGCCCCTTCGCAAAGCCAAATCGCTCCCCATATTCATGGCTGCTTAAACTTCGCGCAGCAATCTCGGCATTATGAACAGGATATTCGCTCTCATGGTGGACAGGCTGA
>JAIXQM010000012.1 GCA_027485735.1 Sphingomonadales bacterium
GCATAATCCGGGCCATAGACGCGGGCGATGGCGTCGATCACCGCTTGCGGCTTCTGCGAGGTCGCCGCCGTGTCGAGATAGGCCCAATCGCCGGCCAAACCGGGGAAATCGCCCTTCAGATCGAGCAAGGCAGGTGCGGTGGCCACGGTCACGCCGCCGTCTCCAGCAGTGCCGTGATCTCGGCGTCGAGCGTTTCGGTGGTCGCCTCGTCCAGGCCTTCCAGCGCGTCCGACAGGAAGGCGCGGGTGAGCAGGGCGCGGGCCTGGGCGGGGGGCACGCCGCGGCTGGTCATGTAGAACAGCGCGTTGTTGTCGATCTCGCCGATGGCAGCGCCGTGGGCGCATTTCACATCGTCGGCAAAGATTTCCAGCTCCGGCTTGGCATTGGCTGTTGCACCGCGGTTGAGCAGGATCGCCTTGAACGACTGGCTGGCGTCGGTCTTCTGGCCTTCGCGCGCCACGGCGACCTGGCCGAGATAGGAGGTGGTCGCCGTGCCGCCGGCGACGGCGCGCACGATCTGGCGGCTGGAGGAATTGGGGCCGACATGGCGGACGGTGGTGACCAGTTCGATGGTCTGAGCGCCGTGGCCGATCAGGATCGCGCCCAACTGGAAATCAGCGCCGTCGTGCAGCGTCACGTCCAGCGCGATGCGGCCATAGGCGCGGCCGGAATCGAGGATTGTCATCCGATAGGCCCCGCCCGCGCCGATGCTGATGGCGAGGTGGCGGATGCCTTCGTCGGTGGCCCGGACGATGTCGGCATGCGTCTCGCCGGCCGGCACCACGACGGGTTCGACCGCGACCGGCCAGTGGCGGGCGACGGCGGCGAGGTCGCTGTAGCGCCAGGCCTCGTCCTTGCGGGTGGGGAGCGCGCTCATGCCGCGATGGCGGAATAGCCTTCCGCCTCCAGCTTGTGGGCCAGTTCGGCGCCGCCCGAATGGACGATGCGGCCATCCATCAGCACGTGGATATGATCGGGCACGACATAATCGAGCAGGCGCTGATAATGGGTGATCAGCAGCGTGGCACGATCTGGCCCGCGCATGCCATTGATGCCGTCAGACACCACGCGCAGCGCATCGATGTCGAGCCCGGAATCCGTTTCATCCAGAACCGCCATGAACGGTTGCAGGATGTGCATCTGCACCATCTCGTTTCGCTTCTTCTCGCCGCCTGAAAAACCCTGGTTCACGGCGCGCTTCATCATGTCGAACGGCAGGCCGAGCTTCTCGGCGGCGGCCTTGGCCAGCTTCATGAATTCAGCGCCGGATGCTTCGGCTTCACCGCGCAGGGTGCGCTGGGCGTTGAGCGCGGTGCGCAGGAACAACAGGTTCGACACGCCGGGGATTTCCACGGGATACTGCAGGCCCAGGAACAAGCCAGCAGCGGCGCGTTCGTGCGGGGCCTTGGCCAGCAGATCCTCACCGCGGAAGGTCACCGAACCGCCGGTCACTTCATAGCCAGCGCGGCCGGCCAGAACATAGGACAGGGTGGATTTGCCGGCACCGTTCGGCCCCATGATGGCGTGGACCTCGCCCGCATTCACGGTCAGCGTCAGGCCCTTCAGGATGGTCTTGCCATCAATTTCGGCGGTGAGATTGTCGATAACGAGCATGGGATTCCTAGCGGGTTTCGTTCTGGCGCTTGACGATGGTGACCACCGCGTTCTCGCGCAGTTCTTTTTCGATGACGCCAACGCTGGCTTCAGCAACGGCCTCGGCCTGGTTGGGCGTGCGATTGGGGTGGCCGAAGCGATCGAAGGAGGCGACCTTCAGGCGCAGGGCGTTGCGGATTGGGCGGCAGGCCTTCACCGCCTCGATGGCGATGCTGCCGGCGGGATCGTTCGACACGTCGGCAGCGGCGACCTTCTCATCGACGCACTTGCCATAGTCAGCCGTTAACGTGTCCAATTCTGCGCGCAGCTGCTGGCCCTTGGGATCGACGCGTGGCGGTGCCGCGTCGCAGGCGGCAAGCGACAGTAGCAGAGACAAGGCGATCGCCAGCCTCATCCCACGCTGCCTTCCAGGCTGATGCCGAGCAGTTTCTGCGCTTCCACCGCGAATTCCATCGGCAGCTGCTGCAACACCTCGCGGCAGAAGCCGTTGACGATCAGGCTGACGGCGGCTTCCGCGTCCAGCCCGCGCGATTGGGCATAGAAAAGCTGATCATCGCTGATTTTCGAGGTGGTGGCTTCATGCTCGATGGTGGCGCTGGGATTGCGCACCTCGATATAGGGCACGGTATGGGCGCCGCACTGGCTGCCGAGCAGCAGGCTGTCGCACTGGGTATGGTTGCGCGCGCCTTCCGCCGTCGCAGCCACGCGCACCAGGCCCCGGTAAGTGCCACTTGAGCGCCCGGCGCTGATGCCCTTCGACACGATGGTGGACGTGGTGTTCTTGCCGAGATGGATCATCTTGGTGCCGGTATCGGCCTGCTGGCGATTGTTGGTGACGGCCACCGAATAGAATTCACCGATCGAGCCATCGCCCGACAGCACGCAGCTGGGATATTTCCAGGTGATGGCGCTGCCGGTTTCGACCTGCGTCCAGCTCACTTTGCTGTTCTTCCCCAGGCAGTTGGCGCGCTTGGTCACGAAATTATAGATGCCGCCCTTGCCTTCCGCATCGCCCGGATACCAGTTCTGCACGGTCGAATATTTGATCTCGGCATCGTCCAGCGCGACCAGTTCCACCACGGCGGCGTGCAGCTGGTTTTCATCGCGCATCGGGGCGGTGCAGCCTTCCAGATAGGAGACGTAGCTGCCCTTGTCGGCGATGATCAGCGTGCGTTCGAA
>JAIXQM010000162.1 GCA_027485735.1 Sphingomonadales bacterium
GGCAAGCCAGCCGTGTCGAGCCGGGCTTCCAGCATCTCGGCGGTGATGTCGTCCGGCGCAATCAGGCCGGCTGCTGCATCGGTAGCCAGCGCGCGGGCCGCCCGCACGATCTCCCCCTGCCCACCGTAATTCAGCGCCATGATCAGCCGCAGCCCGGTGTTGGCGCTGGTCCTGTCGCGTGCGGCGGCGAGCAGGCGCACCAGATCGGGCTTCAACGCCTGCCAGTCCCCGATGAAATCGAGGCGGACACCGTTCTTGTGAAGCGTGTCGATTTCGTTCTTCACATAATGGTGCAGCAGACCCATCAGGTCGCTCACCTCATCAGCCGGGCGCTTCCAGTTCTCGCTGGAGAAGGCGTAAAGAGTCAGCATTTCCAGCCCAAGGCCGGGTGCGGCTTCGACCACACGGCGCACCGCTTCCACCCCTTCCCGGTGACCGGCAATGCGCGGCAGCCGCTTGGCCTTTGCCCAACGGCCATTGCCATCCATGATGATGGCAAGATGCCGGCAGCCGCCGGCCCCGCCATCCCCCACCGAGGCGGCAACTGCGGTCACTTGCCGAGGATTTCCTTTTCCTTGGCGGCCACGGTCGTATCGATGTCGGTCATCGCCTTGTCGGTGATCTTCTGCACATCGGCCTCAAGGCGCTTCTGCTCGTCCTGGCTGATCTTGCCCTTCTTTTCGGCGGTCTTCAGCGCTTCCATGCCGTCCCGGCGCACGTTGCGGGCGGCAATCTTGGCCTTTTCGGCATAGGTGCCGGCCAGCTTGACCATTTCCTTGCGGCGCTCCTCGGTCATGTCCGGGATCGGCAGGCGCAGGGTCTGGCCATCTGTGATGGGATTGAGGCCCAGGCCGGCGGAGCGGATGGCCTTTTCCACCGGGGTCACGTTGGATTTGTCCCATACCTGCACGCTCAACATGCGTGGTTCCGGCACCGTCACGGTGGCGACCTGGCTCAGCGGCATCGCGGAGCCATAGACTTCCACATGCACGGTATCGAGCAGGCTGGTGTTGGCCCGGCCGGTGCGCAAGCTACCCAGATCATGCTTCAGCGCATCCACGGCGCCGGCGGTGCGGCGTTCCAGATCGGCCTTGAACGGGCCGGGTTCGAATTCAGCCATGGGCGTCTCCTGTCACGGTTGTCGAAATGCCCTCACCGTTCACCACGGCAAGCAAGGCGCCGGGTTCGCGGATGTTGAACACGATGATGGGAATATCATTATCGCGGCACATGGAAACCGCGCTGGCATCCATCACCTTCAGATTGTCGGCCAATACCTTGGAATAGCTGACCGTGTCATATCGGCGGGCGCCCGGCACCTGCTTGGGATCGGCATCATAAACGCCATCAACGCTGGTGCCCTTGAACAGCGCATCGCAGTTCATTTCAGCGGCACGCAAGGCCGCGCCCGTGTCGGTGGTGAAGAACGGGTTGCCGGTGCCGGCGGCGAAGATCACCACGCGGCCCTTTTCCAGATGGCGCTCAGCGCGGCGGCGGATGTAGGGCTCGCACACGCTCGGCATCGGGATGGCCGACTGCACGCGGGTGACGACGCCGATATTTTCCAGCGCATTCTGCATGGCCAGCGCGTTCATCACGGTCGCCAGCATGCCCATGTAATCGGCGCTGCCGCGATCAAATCCCTTGGCGGCTGCGGCCAGCCCTCGGAAGATATTGCCGCCGCCCACCACCAGGCATGTTTCAATGCCGGTATCATGCACCGTTTTCACTTCGCCGGCGATGCGGGCGGCCTGATCGGGATCGATGCCATAGGCGCCCTGCCCCATCAGCACTTCGCCGGACAGTTTCAGGAGAATGCGCTTGAAGGCGGGCATGGGGCGGCGATCACTCTGTGTCAGGATGATAGGTCACTAGCGGTGCTTGATCGCGCTGCCAAGCGGCGCGCACGGAAAAAGCGTGGACAAGCCAAGATGGGCGCTGCCGAAACGGGCAACAAAAAGGGCAGACCGACAATGATCGGCCTGCCCTTCCTGTTTTCAACCTTGCTTAACGGCCGGCGGCAGCAGCGACTTCAGCGGCGAAATCGCTCTGCTGCTTCTCGATGCCTTCGCCCAGCTGCATGCGGACAAAGCCCTTCAGCGCGATCGGGGTGCCGGCGGCCTTGGCAGCAGCGGCGACAACGTCGGCCACCTTCGACTTGCCGTCGATCACGAAGATCTGGTTCACCAGCGTGGCTTCCTGCGCAAACTTGCGCACGCCGCCTTCAATCATCTTTTCGATGATTTCGGCCGGCTTGCCTGAAGTGGCAGCCTTTTCGCGGGCGATGGCGCGCTCGCGCTCGATCAGAGCCGGATCAAGGCCAGCTTCGTCCAGCGCCAGCGGGCTGGCGGCAGCCACGTGCATGGCGATCTGCTTGGCCAGCGGCTCCAACACGTCGGCAGCAGCGGCCGATTCCAGGCCAACCAGCACGCCGATACGGCCGATGCCCGGCGCAATCGCGTTGTGCACATAGGCCGCAACGACACCCTGGCTCACTTCCAGCATAGCCGTGCGGCGAAGCGACTGATTTTCGCCAATGGTGGCGATGTTGGCGGTCAGCTTGTCAGTCACGCTGCCATCGCCGCCCGGGAACGGCATCGCGCCCAGCGCGTCGGCATCGGCACCGCTGGTAAGCGCCAGACCGGTCACGGTGGTCACGAACGCCTGGAAGATCTCGTTCTTGGCAACGAAGTCGGTTTCGCTGTTCACTTCGACAGCGGCGCCCTTGGTGCCCGAAACGGCAACGCCCACCAGGCCTTCAGCGGCGGTGCGACCAGCCTTCTTGGCGGCAGCAGCCAGGCCCTTGGCACGCAGCCAATCGACGGCGGCTTCCATGTCGCCAGCGGTCTCACCAAGCGCCTTCTTGCAATCCATCATGCCTGCGCCGGTCTTTTCGCGCAGGTCCTTCACCATCGCGGCGGTGATATCAGCCATGTCGAGGCTCCTCTTTTTGGTGTTGGCAGGGCCATGCCCGGCCAACATGAAATATGTGTGACAAGAGGCCGGACGCGGTTCGCGCCCAGCCTCCCGTTGGTTCGAAAACGGGAAGCCTCAGGCTTCCGGCTGTGCTTCGGCTTCGGCTTCGACAGCGGCCTCGACCGGGGCGTCCATCACCGCTTCCGGAGCGATGTCGGCAACCACCTCAGCTTCCGGGGCGATATATTCGACCGGAGCTTCGACCATCGCGCCCAGATCCACGCCCATATCGGCAGCGCGGCCCTGCTTGGCGTCGATCACGGCGTCGGCAATGGCATTCACATACAGCTGGATGGCGCGGCTGGCGTCATCATTGCCCGGAACCGGGAAGGCGATGCCGCTCGGATCGGTGTTGGAATCGAGGATGGCCACGACCGGGATACCCAGCACATTGGCTTCCTTGACGGCCAGCTCTTCCTTGTTGACGTCGATGATGAAGATCACTTCCGGCAGACCGCCCATGTCGCGGATGCCGCCCAGCGAGGCCTGGAACTTGTCACGCTCACGGGTGAGCTTGAGCACTTCCTTCTTGGTCAGGCCGGTGGTGTCGCCCGACAGGGTTTCTTCCAGCTGCTTGAACTTGCGGATCGAGCCCGAGATGGTCTTCCAGTTGGTGAGCATGCCGCCCAGCCAGCGGTGGTTGACATAATGCTGGCCGCAGCGACGCGCGGCATCGGCGATCGGGTCCTGCGCCTGGCGCTTGGTGCCAACGAACAGCACCTTGCCGCCGTGCTGCACGGTGGCGCGGGTGAAATCGAGCGCGCGCGCGAACAGCGGAACGGTCTGCGACAGATCGATGATGTGGACGCCGTTGCGCTCACCAAAGATGTAGGGCTTCATCTTCGGGTTCCAGCGATGCGTCTGGTGGCCGAAATGGGCGCCTGCTTCGAGCAGATTCGCCATGGAAACGACGGGAGCCGCCATAATATTCATCCTCCGGTTGGTCCGCTGCAGGGGGGGCGTGGCGGGAGCCGCGCACCGGATATGTTCCCTGCATGGGGTTTGGAAGTGGCGCGCTTAGCGAAGCCCGCCACTCCGGTCAAGCATCAAGGCTCATTTGCCCAAAACTCACTTCTGGGGCGTGACCTTCAGCAACTTGCCGTCCACCGCGTCGGTGAGCAGATACATCTCGCCGGCAGGCCCTTCGATCACGTCGCGGATGCGCTCCTTGCGGTCGGTCAGCAGGCGCTGTTCGCCCACCACCTTGTCACCATCCATCACCAGCCGCACCAGCGATTGCACGCGCAGGCCGCCCACGAAGATATTGCCCTTGAACTCCGGCGCACCCTTGCCCGAATGGAAGATCATGCCCGACGGGCCAATCACCGGGTCCCAGTAATATTGCGGCTGCTCCATTTCGGGGGCCTGGCTGGCGTTGTCGTTGATCGGCTTGCCCGAATATTCCTCGCCATAGCTGATGGTCGGCCAGCCATAATCGCGGCCCATCTGGATCTGGTTCAGCTCGTCCCCACCCTGCGGGCCGTGCTCCACTTCCCACAGCCGACCCTTGGCATCCAGCGCGGCGCCCTGCACATTGCGATTGCCATAGCTCCAGATTTCCGGCCGCGCGCCGGGCGCATTCACGAACGGGTTGTTCTTCGGGATCGAACCATCGCGGTTCACCCGCACGATCTTGCCAATCAGACTGTCCAGGTTCTGCGCCTGCACGCGGCCGGGCAGGATGGAACGATCGCCGAGTGTGATGATCAGCGTGCCATCCTTGGGAAACACCAGGCGGCCGCCATAATGCTGGGCGGAGTCCAGGGTGGGCATCTGGCGGAAGATCACCTGCACATCGCGCATTTCGCTGCCCACCAGGTGCCCGCGGGCGACCGCCGTGCCGTTGCCGCCTTCGCGCGGTTCGGCATAGCTCCAGTAGATCCAGCCATCGCCCGGATTGGCGACACCCAGCATGCCGCCCTGGTTGCGTGTATCGGTGGCAGGCGTGCCGGAAACGGGAGTCTTGGTGCCGTTGGCGGCCACGATGGTCAGCCGGCTCGCGGCCTTCTCGCTGACCAGGAACCGACTCTTGTCCAGCAGCGCCACGCCCCACGGCTTGTTGAGGCCCGTCGCAATTTCGGTCACGGCCAGCGTCGTTTTCGCGGTCACGGCCTCGGCGCGGGTCTGGCCGGCAAAGGCCTGGCGCTTTTCCGGCACGTTGGGCGGCGCCTGCGTAACAGGCGCGGCCATGGCAGGCGCAGCCATGAGGGCGGCAAGGATCAGCGGACGGAACATGAAAAATCTCCTTCGCGGCGGCTTATGCAGCCACGCAGCAAGGCAAGCAATGCGGCACGAACGGCGCGAGCCGTGTCTCACACGGCCATTCTGGGCCGCCCGAGGAAGTCCTTCTTGCCAAGCGGCAGCCCCTTGTTGCGGAAAATCCCGTACAGCATCGAGGCATGGAAGTAGAAATTGGGCTGGCTGAAGCTGAGCAGGAAATCCTCGCTCTTGAACGGCATCCGGCGTTCGCCGAACACGAAGGCGGTGTCGCCACCGATGAAGCCCTCCATCTCGGCCTCGGTCACCGCTGCCAGTGCGGCATCGGCATCCTTCAGCATGGCGGTGAAGCTGGCATAATCCGCGTCAGGCATGGCAAAGCCGCCGCCGGGGCTGAACTGGCCGGTGCGCACCGCCGCAATCGCCCCGGCACTGTGCCCGGCGACGCTCTGCACCTGGAACGCCAGCGGGAACATGTCGGGTGCCAGCGTGGCTGTGGCCAGATCGCCAATGCCGGCGGCTTCGGCCTTGGCCAGAACGTTCAGACAGCCGCCAATGATCTGGCGGCACGACGGCACGAAAGCGGCGTGGAGTGAAAGCGGCATGTGTGAGTCCCCCTGATGATGCAGGGTGACTGTGGGGCGGTTTGCCGGCGGGGGCAAGGCGCCGGCCCGGCTACCAAAAAGAAGGGCGGCCCGATGAGCCGCCCTTCCCGTTCAATATATTTGCGCGATCAGTGCTGCGTGGCGGGCATGTGAACCTCAAGCCCGTCCAGCGCCGCCGAAGCCTTGATCTGGCACGCCAGCCGGCTGTTCGGCTGGGCGGTATCTGCCAGCTCGATCATCGAATCTTCCAGTTCGCTGCGCTCACCCGTAAGCGCCTGCCATTCCGATGGAATATAGCAATGGCAAGTGGCGCAGGCCGCGTTGCCGCCGCAATCGCCATCGATGCCCGGCACATTGTTCTGCACGGCGCCTTCCATCAGGTTTTCACCGTCCGGCACATTGACTTCGTGACGAGCACCAGTGTGCTCGACGTAAATGATCTTGACCATGTTATCCTCTGCTCAGGCCGGAATGCGGACCATCATCGATTTGTAACCGCGCACGAAGGCGCTTGGCACCCGCTCCGGCTCGTCCAGCACTTCGATATGATCAAAGCGCTTCAGGATCTCTTCCCACAGGATCTTCAGCTGCAGTTCGGCCAGGCGGTTGCCCACACAGCGGTGGATGCCGAAACCAAAGCTCATGTGCTGACGGGCGCGGGCGCGATCGATGATAAACTCGTCCGGCCGGTCGAGAACCGTGTCATCACGATTGGCCGACGAATACCACATTACCACCTTGTCACCCTTGTGGATCAGCTGGCCGCCCAGCACCGTATCCTGCAGGGCGGTGCGGCGCATGTGGGCCAGCGGCGTCTGGTAACGGATGATTTCCGAAACCATGTTCTCCACCAGGCCGTGGTTGGCCTTGAGCTTGGCGTATTCGCCCGGATTCTTGTTCAGGAAATACAGGCCGCCGGTGATCGAATTGCGGGTTGTATCGTTGCCGCCCACGATCAGCAGCACCAGATTGCCCATGAATTCCATCGGCGGCATGTTCCGGGTGGCGGGGTTGTGCGCCAGCATCGACACCAGATCACCGGTCGGTTCGGCATTCACCCGCTCGTTCCAGAGCATGGTGAATTCCTGCAGCATACCAAGCAGAATGCCCTGACGCTCTTCCTTGCCCGGGCTGCCCGGCAGTTCCGGATCGGAGGTCGAAACATCCGACCAGTAGGTCAGCATGCGGCGGCGTTCCTGCGGCCAACCGAACAGGGTGGCCAGCATGCGGCTGGTCAGTTCGATGGAAACCTTGTCCACCCAGTCAAACGCCTCGCCGCGCGGCAGGCTATCGAGGACTTCGCAGGTACGGCTGCGGATCAGTTCTTCATAACCGGCAAGATTCTGGCCCGAAACGATCGGGTTCACCGCCTTGCGCTGCACATCATGCTTGGGCTGATCCATGGCGATGAACATCGGCATGATGAAATCCGGATCCATGTCGAACAGGGTGATCCCGCCCAGCATGGCTTCGGAACTGAACACCTGATGGTTGGTGTCCACGGCCATCACATCGTTCCAGCGCGTCACGTTCCAGAAACCGCGGTGACGGTTGCTGTTGACATGCGTGAAGAAAATCGGGGCTTCCTCGCGCAGGCGACGGAAATAGACATGGTTGGTGTCCGATTCCCACCACAGCGGATCGGCAATATCCACCTCGTCAAGCGGCGCCGACGCCAGATAGGATTCCAGCGTCGCCTTGTCGTGGTTGGCAAATTCCGGCCGCACACGCGGCGGCAGCGGCCAGCTCACGCTGCCCTGCGGCAGCGTTTGGGTGATCCGTGTGTCTTTCAGTTGCGTCGCCATATGGTCCTCCCCATGGGAATTTACCGCTCTCATTTACGGAGATACACTACGCAAAGCCGGGTTTCCAGCCAAAAATGCGGATTTGATCTCCGCATTTGCACGGATAGCCGGATCATGAGCTTGATGACGGCGCGCTGCGCACAAGTTTGCCTGCTGCGGGTCAGACAACACCCGCAGCCTGCAGCAGTCTCCCTGTTGCGACGCTGTTGGTTCAGCCCACCAGGGCCAATTGTGGTGGGTCGAGCACTTCCTGCACCACCCGTTCCAGACCCAGTGCGCGCGCCACGGCGGCTTCCAGATCGGCGTCGATCAGATAATTGCGGCCCAGTACCAACCGGGCCGGGCCGGCTTCGGTGGCGACTTCGGCCACCAGTTCGCCGCGGCCCTTGGCCGGCGCGGGCCCAAGCGCCGCCAACAGCACATCCACTTCGGCCGGGTGGGCAATCTGCACCACCAGCCGGCCCCGCGTGCGCCGGGCCAGATCCGCGAGCGGCTGGGCGGAGCGCAAGGTCAAACGCGGGACATCTTCGCCCTCCTTCCACTGCAGTTCCATGCCGATCAGCAGTGCCGGGGCATCGCTCACCATCGCCTCGAGCTTTTCCTGCAGTTCCTCATCGAAACAGCTGGTGACAAACTGACCCGACCGATCGGAAAAGCTGAGAAACTGATAGCGCCGGCCGGTCTGGGTTGTGCGCCAGCGCCGCTCTTCCAGCCGCCCGGCCATCATCACGATCTTCTTGCCGCCACCCAGCGGCGGCGCCATGCCCTGCACAACGGCATAGCTGATGACAGCATTGGCGGTGAGCACATTGGCATATGCGTCAACGGGGTGGCCGCTGAAGAAGAAGCCGAACGCCTCCTGCTCATGCGCCATGCGCTGCGCCAGCGTCCATTCGATATTGGGCACCATCAGCGCCAGGCTGGCATGATCGGCAACGCCGGTCGCATCGCCGAACAGCGCCACCTGGGCGGACTCGCGCTCCCCGGTGGCAGCCTGGGCGCTGGCCATGATGGCTTCGGCCAGCGCGTGCACGCCGGCGCGGTTGGGGTGGAGCGCATCAAAGCCGCCCGACGCAATCAGGCTTTCCAGCTGGCGCTTGTTGAGGCCCCGCGGATCGACGCGGCGGGCGAAGTCGGCAAGATCCTTGAACGGGCCCTTCCCGTCCCGTTCGGCCGCCAACGCCTCCATCGCCTTCAGGCCAACGCCCTTCAGCCCGGCCAGGGCATAGCGCACGTCCAGCGTGTTTTCCGGCCCATCCACAACGGTGAAATCGGCGGCGGACCGGTTGATGCACGGCGGCAGAATGGTGATGCTGGCGCGGCGCGCATCATCCACGAACACCGCCAGCCGATCGGTGTTGTCGATATCATAGGCCATGGACGCGGCGTAGAATTCGGCGCGGTGGTGCGTCTTCAGCCATGCCGTCTGGTAACTTACCACCGCATAGGCGGCGGCGTGGCTCTTGTTGAAGCCATAATTGGCGAATTTCAGGATCAATTCGAAGATGGCGTCGGCGGTGGCTTCCTCGATGCCGTTGGCGGCGGCGCCGGCGCAGAAATCGGCCTTCTGCGCCACCATTTCGGCGTGGATCTTCTTGCCCATGGCGCGGCGCAGCAAATCGGCCTGGCCCAGACTATAGCCGGCCAGTTCCCGCGCCAGGCTCATCACCTGTTCCTGATAGACGATGATGCCATAGGTTTCGCGCAGGATCGGCTCCATCGCCGGGTGCAGCAATTCCACCTTCTCGCGGCCGGCCTTGCGCAGGGCAAAGCTGGGGATGTTGTCCATCGGGCCAGGGCGGTAGAGTGCGCCCAGCGCGACGATATCAGCGAAGCAATCGGGGCGCACCTGCGAGAGCGCGCGGCGCATGCCTTCCGATTCAAACTGGAACACGCCCACTGTGTCGCCTTCGGCGATGAGCTTATACACGGCCGGATCGTCCATGGGCAGCGTGGCCCATTCCACCTCAACGCCACGGGCGCGCAGCATGGTGGCAGCGCGGTCGAGCACAGAGAGTGTTTTCAGGCCGAGGAAGTCGAACTTCACCAGACCGGCCTTTTCAGCGGCCTTCATCTCGAACTGTGTCACCGGCATGTCTGACCGCGGATCGCGATAGAGCGGCACCAATTGCGCCAACGGCCGATCCCCGATCACCACACCGGCGGCGTGTGTGGAGCTGTGGCGCGGCAGGCCTTCCAGTTGCAGGGCGATATCCACAAGCCGCTTCACTTTTGGATCGCGTTCGACCTCCACCATGAACGGCATTTCGCCCAGATAGGCTTTGCCGTCCTTGTCCTTGCCCCGCCCCAGGGTGCGCGCCAGCGTCCACGGATCGGTGGGATGGCTGGGCACCAGCTTGGCCAGCCGGTCGATCTGGCCATAGGGCATCTGCAGCACGCGGCCGACATCCTTCAGCACGGCGCGGGCTTTCATCTTGCCGAAGGTGATGATCTGCGCGACCTGTTCACGGCCATAGCGGGCCTGCACATAATCGATCACCTCGCCGCGCCGGGTTTCGCAGAAATCGATATCGAAGTCGGGCATCGACACGCGGTCAGGGTTGAGGAAGCGTTCGAACAGCAGGCCGTGTTCCAACGGATCAAGATCGGTGATGGTCAGCGACCAGGCCACCACCGAGCCGGCACCCGAACCACGCCCCGGACCGACCGGAATCCCCTGCAATTTGGCCCACACGATAAAATCGGCCACGATCAGGAAATAGCCGGCAAAACCCATGCCGTTGATGACATTGATTTCGAATGCCAGCCGCTCGCGATACGGCTGGCGCGCCGCGTCATCCATGCCCAGCACATCCAGCCGCTTTTCCAGTCCCGCCGCAGCCTGTGCCTGCAGCGCCTCATCCTCGCCGCCGGCCGACAGCCGCGGCAGGATCGGCTTGCGGCTGGGCGCCATCATGGCGCAGCGCTGGGCAACCACCATGGTGTTGGCGATGGCTTCGGGCAGATCGGCAAACAGCTGGTGCCAGTCCTCCGCCGATTTCAGCCAGTGCTGCGGGTTGGAACGACGGCGATCCTCGGCCTCCACATAGCTTGAATCGGCAATGCACAGCAGCACGTCGTGGGCTTCGTGCATGCCGGGCGTGAGATATTTCACCGGCGCCGTGCCCACGATCGGCAGGCCGCGCGCTTCGGCGAGGCGCAGCAGGCCGGCCTCGCTCTTCTGTTCGATGAGCTCACCGCTGCGTGAAACCTCGATGTAAAGCCGGCCGGGGAACAAGCCTTCCAGCCGGTCGGCCATCGCATCGATGCTCTGGCCCTCGGCCAGCAACCGCGCCAGCGCCCCATCAGCGCCGCCAGTAAGGCAGATCAGGCCATCGGTGCGGCCATCCAGCTGCTCCAGCCGCAGCACCGGATCGCCGGCCACCTCGGACGCCAGGTGCGCGTCAGACGCCAGCCCGATCAGGTTGGTGTAGCCCACGTCATCCTTGGCATAGAGCACCAGCCAATCGATCAGCGCCCTGCCCTGCAGCGTGGCAGAATTCGGGCGCTCCACCGGCAACAGCGCGCCGGTCACCGGCTGGATGCCATTGTCCTTGGCGGCGGCGGCGAAATCCATCGCGGCAAACATGTTGGCGCGGTCGGCTAGGCCAATCGCTGGAAAGCGCATCTGGCGCGCCACCTTGGCCAGCTGCTCAGGCTGAATGGCGCCTTCCAGCATCGAATAGGCGCTGTGGCAGCGAAGAGGGACGAATCCGGCGTGAGACACGGCCTGACTATGCGCGCGCTGCGCCGTGGCTGCCAGCCGATACGGCGATTTTGTCCCCAACTAAAAGCGAAGGGCGGGCGAGGTTGCCCTCGCCCGCCCCATCAACCTTTCACGCCGTCCGGCGTCAGGCCAGATAATCGTGCAGCACCTTGCCATAAGGCAGCGTCATGTCGGTGACGATGTGCAGCCCGCCCAGCTGCTCGTGCACCGGCAGATCGGCCATCGGGCAATTGACGGCCGGCACCATTTCCAGCCGGGCCCGCCCGGTCCAGGCACCCTTGACGACAATCTTGTCAAAGTTGATGCCAACCAGCTGGGCAATCGCCGGCGTGCCGTCGATGTCGGGGATCAGCTTCAGCGTCACCTGGGTGCGCTTGAGCATCGCCTCGATCTCGCTGAGGTCGTTCGGGCTGCTGTGCTTGTAGACCATGGTGCCACTGGCCACTTTCTGGCCGGCATAGACCAGTTCGCCGGTGAGCGTGTCGCTCTCCGTGACCAGCTTGGGCTGGCCGAACTTCATCGGATAACCCCAGATCTCGCGACCACCAGCCAATGGCGGGCAGTTGTCGACATACATCTGGACGAGGAAGTTGCACTTCTCGCCATTCAGCGTGCAGGGAATGGTCTGCACGGCCGCCGAATAGGCGCCAAAGCCTTCGCCGTCGGGCAGATCGAGCCACTGCACCGACACGATGTCGCCATCGGGCTGCAGCGGTTCAGGCAGCAGCTTGCGGATCATCGCCGGATCAGAGCGATACTGGATGATCATGTACTGGCGGTTGAAGAATTTATACGGGCCCGTCGGATAGGTCGGGCTCTGCAGCGGCATCGAGCTGAGTTTAAGCACATCCTGCTTGTTCATGTCCTGTACCCCCTCAGCCCGCAGCGTCTTTGATGTAATCGAACAGCACGCGGCCGTGCGGCAGCGTCAGATCGGAAACGAAATGCTTGCCGCCAACGATGCGCAGGATCGGCAGATCGGCCACCGGCGCATTCACATGCGGGATCAGCTGCAGCCGGGCCGGGCTGACCCAGACACCCTTCACCGTGATATTCTCAAGATTATACGCGACGAGCTGGCAGATCTTCGGGCTGCCATCGACATCGGGGATGATCTTGAGGTTGCACGACGTCTTGGTCATGCCCTTGGCCTGGGCCTCGCAGCCGCCGGGCGCTTCCTGCCACTTGTAGGCCATGGTGCCCATCGCCACCGACTGACCGGCGTACGACAGAGTGCCAGTCAGCGTGTCGGAGGCGACCTCCAGCTTGGGCAGCGCATACTTCTTGGGGAAGCCCCAGATTTCGCGGCCACCGTCGATAGGCGGCTGATCGTCCAGATACATCTGGGCGGTGTAGTTGATCGGTTCACCATTGAAGGTGCACGGGATCACGATACCGCTTTCGGTGTAATCGCCAAAACCCGAGCTGTCGGGCATGCGGATCCATTCGTACAACACATGGTTTTCCGCATTCGGCACCAACGGTTCCGGTACCGCGGCGCGCAGCAGCACCGGGTCGGTTTCGTAGGTGATGATCATGAATTCGCGGTTGATGAAGCGATAGGGCCCCAGCGGATAGCTGGGCGCAACTGCCGGCATCGACGGCAGCTTCAAGATTTCTTCAGGTGTCATGGTTCCCCCGTTGTCACTTTAAATCAGAGAAAGGCGGATTTGACGTCGGTGGACGAGCGCACGCCGACATCATCGAAATGTTCGTCCAACCACTTGCTGGCGCTGGCGCGGCCCACGTCGCGCAGCGTCTTCATGAAACCCCAATCCGGGTTCAGCTTGCTGGTGACGCCCAGGCTGGTCATGTACTCTTCGTTCATGATCGAATGGATCAGCATGCGGCGATGCTTTTCATCGTTCAGCTGGCCATCGTCGATCAGGTGGCTGACGAAGGCGATCGCCCGCATTTCACGCATCAGGCTCGAGTTGAAGCTGATTTCGTTGATGCGGTTCATGATGTCCTTGGCGGACTTGGGAATCTCGTTGCGATTGAGCGGGTTGATGTGAACGATCACCACATCGTTGGTCTCGCTGCCATAGATCAGCGGGAAGATGGCCGGGTTGCCCATGTAGCCGCCGTCCCAATAGGCCTCGCCTTCGATCTCGACAGTGTGGAACATGAACGGCAGACAGCCCGAAGCCAGCACCTGATCAGGGCCGATTTCGTGATTCTCGAACATGCGCACCTTGCCGGTGCGCACATTGGTGGCCGACAGGAACAGTTTGACCGGGCAGCCTTCGCGCAGCACGTTGAAATCAATCGAGCTTTCCAGCACCTTGCGGAGCGGATTGATGTTCATCGGGTTGAGTTCATAGGGCGACATGATGCGGGACATGATGTCCATCATCATGAACACCGGACTGTTATCCAGATTGTGATTGTTCAGCGCCTTGTCGATCCACGACGGCTGCAGTGGCCCCTTGGCGCCTTCATCACTGATCTTCTTCCAGAACTTCTCCAGCTCCTCGCGGGCACCATCGGCGCCGCCAATGGTCAGGCCATAGCCCAGCACGGTGGCATTCATTGCCCCGGCGCTGGTGGCGCTGACGGCATCGAAGGCGACACGGCCATCTTCGAGCAGGCGATCAAGCACACCCCAGGCAAAAGCCCCGTGCGCACCGCCACCCTGCAGAGCCAGATTCACTTTCTTGCTGTTTGCGCCCACGACATAGGCGGGCGCAGCGCGCCCGTTACCGGAAACCATAAAGTCCTATCCCCCAGCACGGCGTTGATTTTGCACCGTGCCGTGGCCATAACCCACGCGGTCAAAGGCAGCAATGATGATTCGCCATGGTGGTGGAGACATTTGGGCTGGCAGGCACGCCTTGGGTGGCGCACATCCAGCATGTTTTCGGCCATGCCGTGTGCTGCCGCCATCCCAACCTAGACAAGTGAAAAAACGGGGGTTTACCATGCTTAAGGGACTTAATGCGATCGTCACCGGCTCAACCAGCGGGATTGGGCTAGGTATCGCTAACGTGCTGGCATCGAAGGGTGCCAATCTCGTGATCAACGGTTTCGGCGACGCCGCCGCCATCGAAGCAGAACGCGCCAACCTGGAAGCCAAATATGGCGTCAAGGTCGTCTACAGCGGTGCCGACATCTCGAAGCCGTCCGATGTGAAGGCGATGGTTGAACTGTGCGTCAGCAGCTTTGGTTCGGTTGACATCCTCGTCAACAACGCCGGCATCCAGTACACCGAAAGCGTCGAGAATTTCCCGGCCGAGCGCTGGGATGCCATCATCGCCATCAACCTGTCGGGCATTTTCCATGCCATCCAGGCGGCGCTGCCGCACATGAAGGCCAAGGGTTTTGGCCGCATCATCAACATCGCCTCGGTGCATGGCCTGATCGGCAGCACCCACAAGGTCGCTTATGTCGCCGCCAAGCATGGCGTTGTCGGCATGAGCAAGGTGGTTGCGCTGGAAACCGCCGGCAGCGGCATCACCTGCAACACCATCTGCCCGGGCTGGGTCCACACCCCGCTGGTGCAGAAGCAGATCGAAGCCAAGGCGGCTGAACAGGGCATCAGCATTGAAAAGGCCACCGAGGACCTGCTGATCGCCAAGCAGCCGTCCAAGCAGTTTGCGACGCCGGAACAGATGGGCGAACTCGCCGCTTTCCTGTCCAGCGAAGCTGCTGCCCAGATGACCGGGATCGCTATCCCCGTCGATGGCGGCTGGACCGCTCAGTAACAGGTCTGAAGGACAACAAGCCGGCGCGGCAGCCATTGGTTGCCGCGCCGGTTTTTGTTTGTCGCCTGCTCAGTTGGTGATCGCGCCCTGATCAGCCACCAGGCGCCCGCCCGAAAGGCTCACCACCCGATCCATCTTCTGCGCCAGCGCGATATTGTGCGTGGCCACCAGCGCCGCCGCGCCCGACGAGCGGACCAGATCGAGAAAGGCCGCCAGCACCAATTGCGCCGTGGCTTCATCCAGATTGCCGGTCGGTTCATCGGCCAGCACCAGCGCCGGGCGGTTGGCCAGCGCGCGCGCCACCGCCACCCGCTGCTGCTCCCCGCCCGACAATTGCGCCGGCTTGTGGGTGAGCCGCGCGCCGAGGCCAAGTGATGTGAGCAATTCATCAGCGCGCGTGGCGGCGCCGGCTTCGGGCACGCCAGCCACCATCTGGGCCAGCATCACATTCTCGCGCGCGGTGAAATCGGGCAACAGGTGGTGGAACTGGTAAACGAAGCCCATCCGCTGCCGGCGGACGCGGGTGCGACCAAGATCATCAAGGGTACCAACGGGTTCGCCGCAAATCCGGATATCACCGGTGAACCCGCCTTCCAGCAGGCCAACGGCTTGCAGCAGCGTTGATTTGCCGGAACCAGACGGCCCCAGCAGGGCGACGATTTCGCCGGGAGCAACGGTCAAATCAACGCCGGCCAGCACATCGATACGGGCGCCGCCCTGTTCGAAACTGCGGGCCAGACCCGTCACCTGCAGCACCGGCTCACTCATAGCGCAGCACCGTTACCGGATCGGTGGAAGCCGCCTTCCACGCCGGATAGAGCGTGGCGAGGAAGCTCAGAAGCACGGCGAGAATGACGATGCCGAGCACCTCCATCGGATCGGTCTTGGCCGGCAGCAAGGTGAGATAGCGCACCGACGGGTCCCAGATGTCGGTTCCCGTGAGCCGCGAGACGCCATCGACAATAGACTGGCGGAAGGTGAGCAGAGTGAAGCCGAGCACCAGTCCCACCGCCACACCGGCCGCACCGATCAGCGTGCCCACGGTCATGAAGATGCGCATCATCGCCGCCCGGCTGGCACCCATCGTGCGCAGGATGGCGATATCCCGTGTCTTCGCCCGCACCAGCATGATCAGCGAGGAGAGGATGTTGAACACCGCCACGATGATGATGATCGACAGCACCCAGAACATCACCGTCTGTTCCACGACCAGCGCCGAAAACAGGGCCGAATTGCTGGCCTGCCAGTCGTTCACCACGGCAATGCCGGCCAGTTTCTGGCGCAGCGGTTCAAGGATGGCCTTGGCGCGGTCGGGATTGTCGGTGACGACCTCGATCATCCCCACCGCCTCGTCGAGCCGAAGCAGCGTCTGTGCGTCCTCCAGCGGCATCACCACGAACGCCTTGTCGTAATCATAGACCCCGACTTCGAACACCGCGACCACCGTATAGGCGACGATGCGCGGCACCGTTCCGAACGGGGTGGACTGGCCGGCGGGATTGATCAGCGATATCTGTTCGCCCACCCGTACGCCCAACTGTTCAGCCAGGCGGGCACCGATAGCCACCGTGTTGGCGCCCGGCGCCAGCGCGTCGAGCGTGCCGCCGCGGATATTGCCGGCGATTTCGGGGTTGGCGCGGATGTCCCCCAATCGCATGCCGCGCACGATCACGCCTTCAACACGGCCGCCAACGCTGCCCATCAACGGCTGTTCGATCAGCGGCAGCGCCTGGGTAACCCCGGGCAGCGCCTTGGTATCGGCCATCACCTGCGGCCAGTTCTCCAGCCGGCCGCCATAGCCCTGCACGACGGCATGGCCATTCAGGCCCAGGATGCGATCGAACAGTTCGGCGCGAAAGCCGTTCATCACGCTCATCACCGCGATCAGCGCGGCGACGCCCAACGCCACGGCCACCAGGCTGATGCCGGCGACGAGGAAAATGAACCCTTCCCCCTGCCCCGGCATCAAATAGCGCCGGGCGACCATGCGTTCGTAGGAGGTGATCAAATGCGGCTCACCACGGCGTCGATCGGCACTTCGACGCGTTCGCCGGTGGCGCGGCGCTTGAGTTCGACGATGCCCGCGCTGAGCCCCTTCGGCCCGACAATAACCTGCCACGGCAAGCCGATCAGATCGGCCGTGGCAAATTTGGCGCCGCCGCGCTCGTCGCGGTCGTCATAGAGTACGTCGACACCGGCGGCAGTGAAGTCGGCATAGAGCTTGTCACAGGCCGACTGGCAGGCGGCATCATCAACCCGCAGGTTGATCAGCGCCACCTTGAACGGCGCAACGGCGTCGGGCCACACGATGCCGGCATCATCATGGCAGGCCTCAATGATCGCACCAACCAGGCGGGACACGCCAATGCCGTAGCTGCCCATCAGCGGCGTGACCGGTGCGCCATCCGGGCCCTGCACCGAAACGCCCATCGGGGCGGTGTATTTGTCGCCAAAGTAGAACACCTGTCCCACTTCGATGCCCTTTGACTGCTGCAAGGCAGTGCCGCAGGCGGCTTCGGCAGCCAGATCCCGCTTTTCATCGGTGGCGGCATAATCGGCATTCAGGCCGTCGATGAAGGACGACAGCGCGCCGCGGTCATCGGCATTGATGGCGCTGGTGTCACGCGCCTTCAGCCAGTTTTCATGATAGAACACCTCGCTTTCACCGGTTGGCGCCAGCACGATGAATTCGTGGGACAGGTCGCCGCCAATCGGCCCGGTATCGGCCTGCATCGGAATGGCGTTCAGCCCCATGCGCGCAAAGGTGCGCATATAGGCAATGAACATGCGGTTATAGCTGTGCCGGGCCGCATCGAAATCCAGATCGAAGCTGTAGGCATCCTTCATCAGGAATTCCCGGCCACGCAACACACCGAAGCGCGGGCGCACTTCATCGCGGAACTTCCACTGGATCTGGTAGATGTTGCGCGGCAGGTCGCGATAGCTCTTGGCGCCGTTCTGGAAGATGGCAGTGAACAGCTCTTCGGCCGTGGGGCTGAACAGCATTTCACGATCATGGCGATCGGTGATGCGCAGCATTTCCGGGCCATAGGCATCATAGCGCCCCGATTGCTTCCACAGATCGGCGGACTGGATGGTGGGCATCAGCACTTCGATGGCGCCGGCACGGTCTTGCTCTTCCCGCACGATGCGTTCGATATTGGCCAGCACGCGCTTGCCCAACGGCAGCCAGGCATAGATACCCGACGATGTCTGCCGCACCATCGCAGCGCGCAACATCAGCTGATGGGAAATCACCTGAGCCTCGCCGGGCGTTTCCTTGAGAACGGGCATGAAATAGCGGGACAGGCGCACGGATTTGTCTCTTTGCAATAGGGCGTCGGATGGATGATGTGGATTGGGCCTTAGCATGGCTGACCGTGAGGGCAAGCCGGGCATGATTTGCTTAATATTAACCTGCTGTTGCAACGAAGTCACACTTGGCGAAATCGTTGCCAGGCCACGCATTCTGCGCCCTGACAGCGACAAAGAATCGGCATATCACATGCCAACGAGTGGGCACCGCGAGGGGCCCGCAAAGACGGATAGGCGGCAGGGCCCATCTCGCACGGAGAGGGTCCAGTCGTCATTCACCGCTGCGCGCCGGTCCGGATCGGGTCAACCGGAGTGGGCTTAGGCTGCGCGCGCCGGCTGGGGCAGATGGGGGCATTGGCCCCGGCCGGCGCCGAGTGGTGAAAATATATCAGTCTCGTCACGAAGGGCCCGGCCAGGCAAACGGCCGGGCCCTTTTCGTTTGTGCTGACTTCGGCCATTCTGTCATCATGAAGATGCTGATCATCGGGGTCGCAGTGCTTGCCGCCTTGTGGTTGCTGTGGCGGCGCCTGTCGCCACCGGCCGGTATGGTGTTCGATCTCGACGATCCACGCATGGAGATCGCCAAGCAAACGGCCCGCGACACGCTGCCGGAATTCTGGGCCGCCTTGGCAGCAGAGGCGGCGGGCGACAGCGATTTCGGCCTGAAGTTCGATCTCAACCACGGCCGCGGCCTGCCCGATCGTGAACTGATCTGGGCGACAGGGGTCACCCGGGGCGCCGATGGCACCATCCATGGCCACCTCGCCAACCCGCCGATCAATCGCGATTTCAGTGCCGGACAGTCGGTCGTGATCAATCCGGCAACCATCGTTGATTGGTGCTTCTTCCGAAACGACATTGCCCACGGCCATCACATCACCCGGCTGATGATCGACCTCAGCCCACCCCGGGATGCCGCACAGGCCCGCAAGCAACTGGGCTGGTAACGCCCCCACCCTTTCATCAGGCCGCCGCCCTCCGGCCGCCGTGTCACAACCATGGCCAAGGAGGACACATCATGGCTTACGAACATATCAGCGTCGAACGCGACGGCCGCATCCTGGTGGTGACGATCAACCGGCCGGAGCGGATGAACGCGCTGCACCCGCCCGCCAATGCCGAACTGGATGCGGCGTTCAACGATTTCGCCGCCGATCCCGATCTTTGGGTGGCCATTATCACCGGCGCCGGTGAACGCGCCTTTTCCGCCGGCAACGATCTGCGTTGGCAGGCCGAAGGCAATGCCATCACCGTGCCGCCCTCGGGCTTTGGCGGGCTGACCAGCCGCTGGGATCTCGACAAACCGGTGATCGCCGCCGTGAACGGTGTCGCCATGGGCGGTGGTTTCGAGGTGGCGCTGGCCGCTGACATCATCCTGGCGTCTGACAATGCGACCTTTGCCCTGCCCGAGCCCAAAGTTGGCCTCGCCGCACTGGCCGGCGGCCTGCACCGCCTGCCCCGCGCCATCGGCGTGTCGCGCGCGATAGCGATGATCCTCACGGCCCGCACCGTCTCGGCGGCCGAAGGCAAAGAGTTGGGCTTCGTCACCGAAGTCGTGCCCGCCGCCGATCTGCTCACGCGTGCCAAGGCGCTGGCGGCGGCCATGTGCGAACTGTCGCCGCTCTCGCTGCGCGCGTCGAAGCAGGCGGTGCTGAAGGGGCTGGAAGAACCCTCCCTGCGCGCCGCTTACGAAGGCCAAGGCAAATATCCCGCAGTCGGCGCCCTGTTCCGCAGCGAGGATCTGCGCGAAGGCCCGCTGGCCTTTGCCCAGAAGCGCAAGCCAGAGTGGAAGGGCCGCTGATCTCCCTGCGTCAACCCACCCGTTGACCGCGCAATCACTGCAGGGCAGCGGGGCGGCAATGGGGGACTATCTTTCACGCGACCGCATCATCGCATCGCCAGCTTTTGACCGCTGGCTGGTGCCGCCCTGCGCGCTGGCCATCCACCTGTGCATCGGCATGGCCTATGGGTTTTCGGTGTTCTGGCTGCCGCTCAGCCATGCGCTTGGCGCGCCGGCCTGCACCAACCTCCCTGCTGCGCTCACCTCTGCCAACTGCGACTGGCGGGTGAGCGATCTTGTGTGGGTCTACACGTTGTTCTTCGTCGTGCTCGGCCTGTCGGCGGCGCTGTTCGGCAGTTGGGTGGAACGGGTTAGACCGCGCCGGGCCGGGCTGGTGTCGGCAGCCTGCTGGTGCGGTGGCATTGCGCTTGGCGCACTGGGCGTGTTCCTGCACCAGTTGTGGCTGTTCTGGCTGGGTGCGGGCGTGCTGGGCGGCATCGGTCTTGGCATCGGTTACATCACGCCGGTTTCCACCCTGATCAAATGGTTCCCCGATCGGCGCGGCCTGGCCACCGGCATGGCGATCATGGGCTTTGGCGGCGGCGCCATGGTCGGCAGCCCGGCGGCAGACCGGTTGATGGCTGTCTTCGCCAGCCCTGGTGAAGCCGGCGTGTGGCAGGCAATGCTGGTGCTGGCCGGCATCTATGCGCTGTTCATGACGGCAGGTGCATTGGGCTTTCGCCTCCCCGCCCCCGGCTGGGCCCCGCCCGGCAAGGCCGAAGTGGTCGCCGGCGGCCGCTTCGTGCCGCTCGGCATTGCCAGTCGCACCCCGCAATTCTGGCTGGTGTGGTGCGTGCTGCTGCTCAACGTCTCGGCCAGCATCGGCATTATCGGCCTCGCTTCGCCAATGGTGCAGGAAATTTTTGGCGGCGGCCTGTTTGGCCAGCCCGTGCGCTTTGCCGATTTCAACGAGGATCAGAAAGCCGCCGCGGCCGCGGCCGGCGCCGGCTTAGTTGGCCTGATCAGCCTGTTCAACATCGCCGGCCGCTTTTTTTGGGCCAGTCTGTCAGATCGGATTGGGCGAAAGGCCATGTATGCCGCCATTCTGGCGTTGGGCGCGGCCTGCTATGGCCTCGCCCTTCCCGGCCCGGCCGCAGCGGCCTTGCCCCTCTTCGTGACGGCCTTTGCCCTGATCGCTT
Organism: Sphingomonadales bacterium; assembly: GCA_027485735.1. GTDB lineage: Bacteria > Pseudomonadota > Alphaproteobacteria > Sphingomonadales > Sphingomonadaceae > Sandarakinorhabdus. The sequence continues at coordinate 21,329 of JAIXQM010000162.1, forward strand.
CGATGTATGGTGGCGGTTTCGCGGCAGTGCCGGCGTGGCTGGCCGATTTGTTCGGCACCAAGCAGGTGGGCGCCATCCACGGCCGCCTGCTCACCGCTTGGTCCACCGCCGGCGTGCTGGGACCGCTATTGGTCGCCTATGTGCGCGATGCGCGCCTGGCCGACGGCGTGGCGCGTGAAGCAGTGTATGGCCCGATCTTCCTGGCGCTCGCTGGCCTGCTGGCGCTGGGGCTGATCGCGGCGCTGCTGGTGAAGCCAGTGGCGAGTGATCTGTGGATTGATGATGACGACACGCCCGCCGCCCTGCCCGCTGCCACAGCTGCGTCGCCGGCCGCCGCTTGGGGCCTGCGCCTCGCCGCATGGAGCGCCGTGCTCATCCCGCTGACCTGGAGCGGCTGGTTCACCGTGCAGAAGGCGCTGGTGCTGCTGGCGCAATGAAAAGGGGCCGCCGGTTGCCCGACGACCCCAAAACATTGTCATCCGTCCACGAAGGGCGGTGTCTGGTGTTAGCGAACCCCGACCGTGACCGGGGCCACCAGCGCCTTCGCGCCGTGAATGAAGCAATGAGACACTGGATCACCTCCTTTCGCTTGTTGAACAAGAACTGCAGTGTCAGAGGAAATGCTGATGATCGCAAGGGGCATAATCACGCAGCTGCGCATCGGCCGGCCGCAGCCGCTGCCGGGCCACCGCATGCTTTCCGCCTATCGCCGTCAGCCCGTCGCTGGCCCGGTCACTGTGCACGAATTGGGGCTGGACGGCGATCAGGTGGGCAACACGCGCGTTCACGGCGGACCGGAAAAGGCGATCTATGCCTATCCGCTCAGCGGCTATGACGGCTGGCGCGCCGCGTTCCCCGATCTGGCTGACCGATTCGTGCCGGGCGCCATGGGCGAGAATCTGGTGGTCGATGGCCTCGATGAAGCCAGCCTGTGCCTGGGCGATGTGATCCGCTGCGGCACGGCCACCCTGCAGATCGCCCAGATCCGTGAGCCCTGCTCGACCTTTGCCGCAGCGATGGGCACCACGCGCGTGGTCAAGGCGATGGTGCGGTCGGGTCGCTGCGGCTGGTATTTGCGCGTGCTCGAATGCGGCGCCATCGCGCCGGGTGACGGGCATGACGTGATTGAACGGCCCAATCCTGACTGGCCGATCAGCCGCTTCACACCAATTGCAGCCGGCAAGGCCGGACGTCACGAGGAGATGGCAGAACTTGCCGCCCTGCCCGGTCTCAGTGCTTATTGGCGGTCAAAGCTGGCGCGCCGGCTGTTGGATCAGCAGCAATAGCGCGGGCGGCGCGGAAGGCCCGGGCTTCCATAACCGCGAGCAGCCCTGCGCCCAGCAGGAACGGCACGAACGTATAGAGGATGCGGAACAGCGCGACGGCCGCCAGCACCCCGGCCTTGTCTGCATCCGGCATCAGGCCAACGATCACCAGTTCGAACACGCCCAGACCGCCCGGCGCATGGGCCAGCGCGCCGGTGACCATGGCGACAGCGTAGATGACCAGGAAGGTGAGCAGATCGGGCACACCCGCCACCGGCAGCAGCAGGATGTAGAGCGCGCCGCCCGCCAGCGCCAGATCGAGCGTGCCGATGGCGATCTGCTGCAAGGTCTGCTTGCCGTCTGGGATGGTGAAGCGATAGCGCAACAGCTTGAAACTGCGTCGCCACACGGTGGCCAGCAGCGTGTAGCCCAGCACACCGCCCAGCAGCAGCGCGCCAGTCCATTCTTCCAGGCCTTGTGGCACCCATTCGCGGATGGGTTCGGCCAGACCCGGCGAGACGATCAGCCCGATGCCGGCGACAAAGATGATGCCCAGCCAGAAGGTCCAGCCACACAGCAGAATGATCATGGCGATATCGGCAGGTTTCACGCCGGCGCGGGTGTAGATGCGATAGCGTACGGTACCGCCGGTGAGGATGGTGACCCCCAGCGTGTGGCTCATGGTGAAGCTGGTGAAGCTGGCGGCAGCCAAGGTGGGCCAACCAATCTTGGTATAGCCGAGGTGGCGGGTGGCGAACCAATCATAGCCGACCAGCACGACATAGGAGAGGAAGGTGGAAACCGCGGCAAAGGCGATCAGATGCGTTGGCGTGGCTTCAATTTCCGCCATAACGTCAGCCAGCGTGACCTGGCCGGAAATCTTCTTCAGGCCCCAGGCGGCCAACGCCAGCACGAGCAGCCCCAGCGCGGCACCAGCCCAGCTTTTCCAGTTGGCGCGGGGACGCTGATCCTCTGCCGTTGCCGGGCCTGTTTCCACTTGCTGTACCGACACGTCCAGACGCCGCTTCCTTCAAACCGCTGGTAGGCCCGGAGGGACTCGAACCCCCAACCAAGCCGTTATGAGCGGCCTGCTCTAACCATTGAGCTACAGGCCCGAACCGGGCCAACAGCGGTTAGCCGATGCAGATGCACTTGGGAAGGCCGGGCCGCACGCGCAAGGCGGCATCGGTGAAAACCGGAGCGCGCAGAGAAAGAAAAAGGGCCGGATGCTTTTGCAGCATCCGGCCCTTCTATCATGCCCGGAACCTCGCGCCGGGAGGGGAGGAGTGGCGCGGCCGGGCTGATCGGTCGCCTCAGGGGGGAGGAGGGGCTGACCGATCAGGCCGGGCTGGCTGCAGGGGGGAGAGCAGCGCGCCCGGCGTTACCGCTATCGCGGCGACACGATCTATCTACGGATTCGCCGACCCTTATTGCAGTGCACAATATCGCGTTACAGCCATGCACTGGATGCATAACTATGGACGCCGGAATATAGCAACTTATTGTTATTGCAGTATGATATGAGGTGCACACCCATGCCTGCGACAGCCTGCCTCACATGTCCAAAGCGGCGTTGGTCATGCGTTCCACCAGAAATTCGCGCAGCACGGCAATGCGCAGGGAACGCCTGAGCTCGGACGGGTAGGTGAAGAAAGTGCGGAACACCGGGCCTTCCACCTGCGGCAGCACCACCTGCACCTTGCCGGAAAAGCGGATCAGATAGGATGGCAGCGCCGCGATGCCAGCGCCGGCTTCCACCGCCTGCAACACACCGTGGCTGTTGTTGATGGTCAGCGCTGCCGCCCGCGGGCTGCCTTCGTGGCCCAGTTCCAGGATCCAGTTGATACCCTTCAGAAATTCCGGCGCGGCATCGCCATAGGATATCAACCGGTGGTGGTCGAGATCGGCAATGGTCTTGGGCTCGCCGTGACGGGCCAGATAATCCGGGCTGGCCACCAGGTGATGGCGGATACCGGCCAGCGGGCGCTGCATCAGCTCGTTCTGGAACGGGCGGTGAAACCGGATCGCGACATCTGCCTCACGCTTGGCCAGATCGAGATCGGCATCGGTCAGCATCAAGTGGACACTGATATCGGGATAGAGATCAAGGAAATCGCCCAACTGCCGCGCCAGCCACGTGGAGCCGAAGGAGACCGTGGTGGTCAGCCTGATGGCACCCGTCGGCCGGTCACGGCTGACATCAATGGCCTGCGCCGCCTTGTCAATCCGCTCGTGCATGTCGGCGGTGGCGGCGCGCAACTGCTCGCCTTCGTGAGTCATGGCGAGGCCACGCGCGTGGCGGTGGAACAGTTTGGCGCCCAAACTGTCTTCCAGCGCCGCGATCTGGCGCGACAATGCCGGCTGGCTCATGTGCAGGCGGCGCGCGGCCTCGGTGAAGCTGCCGGCTTCGGCCACGGTGTCGAACAGGCGCAGCTTTTCCCAATCAAGATTGATGCCAGGCTGCATGCGCCCCTCCTCCCCTTATCCGTGCGCCAAAAAACGCTCCGCTTCCAGCGCCGCCATGCAGCCCATGCCGGCCGCCGTCACAGCCTGGCGATAGAGCTTGTCCTTCACGTCACCAGCGGCGAACACGCCGGCCACGCTGGTTGCCGTGCTGTCAGGCACGGTGAGGATATAGCCCTCCTCGTCCATGTTCAGCTGACCAGCGAACAGGCTAGTAGCGGGCACGTGGCCGATGGCGATGAACAGGCCATCCACCGGCAGTTGGCGGGTGCTGCCATCGCGCGTGTCGGCCAGCGTGATGCCTTGCACCTTCAACGGCGCGTCTTGGCCCTGCACGTCGGTCACTTCGGCGTGCCAGTGCATCTGCACCTTCGGGTTTTCCAGCAGCCGGGCCTGGTTGGTCTTGTCCGCCCGCAGTTCGCCGCGGCGGTGGATCAGGTGCACCTTGCTGGCAAATTTGGTGAGGAACATCGCCTCCTCCACAGCGGTGTTGCCGCCGCCAACCACGGCCACTTCCTTGCCGCGGAAAAAGAAGCCATCGCAGGTGGCACAGGCCGAAACGCCGAAACCGCGGAACTTCGTCTCATTGGGCAGGCCCAACCAGCGCGCCTGGGCGCCGGTGGCAATCACGATTGTATCGGCGGTCCAACCCTGGCCGCTGTCCGTTTCCAGCACGAACGGGCGCTGCGACAGATCAACCTTGGTCACGATATCAGTGATGATCTCGGTGCCGACATGGCGGGCCTGGGCTTCCATCTTCACCATCAGATCAGGGCCCATCACCATGGTTTCGCCCGGCCAATTCTCCACTTCGGTGGTGATGGTCAGCTGGCCGCCGGGTTGCAGGCCCTGGATCAGCACCGGGTCCAGCAAGGCGCGCGCGGCATAGACGGCAGCGGTATAGCCGGCCGGACCAGAACCGATAATCAGAACCTTGGCATGACGGGACATGAAAGCGAATCTCCTGAACGCGCAGCCGCGCGATGACGTGTGCGGCCTGACTTAAGCGAATTTGTCATCATTTCCAGCCCGCAGGCGGAGATGCGGCAAGGCTTGCCGGAACTGGCCCTGCGCCAATCTGCATCTTGCGCGACCTTGAAACAATGTTATCAAGAAGGGGGATTTTGGGATGGGGAGTTACTCAGTGGTGCATCGTTCGCGGCTGCCGATCGACGATATCGATCGCGTGATCTTGCGCCATCTGCAAGCCGAAGGCCGCATCACCAACGTCGATCTTGCTACTCGGGCTGGCCTCACCGCCCCGCCTTGCCTGCGCCGCGTGCGCGCGCTGGAGGAAAATGGCGTCATCAAGGGCTATCACGCCGATCTGGATTCGGTGGCTTTGGGTTATGGCATCACCGTGTTTGCCATGGTCAGCCTGAAGAGCCAGGCCGAAGCCGATCTGCGCGCCTTTGAAGACCATGTCGCCGCCCTGCCCCAGATCCGCGAATGCCACATGCTCAACGGCGAGATCGATTTCATCCTGAAGGTCGTCGCCCACGATCTGCAGGAATTCCAGAAATTCCTGACCAGCGAACTCACCCCGGCGCCGAACGTGGAAAGCGTGAAGACCAGCTTCGTCATCCGCACCGCCCTCTCGCGGCCGGGTGTGCCGGTCGATTAAGGCCGCGCCAGCGGTCGCGCCAGCGCCAGTCCGGCGATGAACCCGCCGATATGCGCGGCAATCGCGATCCGCATGTCAGGCCCGGCCAGTGCGGCGCCGGCCAACACCTGCAACACCACCCACGCCGTGCCCAACCCCAGCGCCTGCACCAGTGGACTGCGCTTGCTGCGGCCGAACAACATGGCCTGGGCAGCCACCAGGCCGGAGATCGCACCGGATGCACCGACTGCGGGGACTGTGCTCAGCGGTGACCAGGCCCATTCGGCTAAACCACCGGCAAGGCCAGAGAGAAGATAGAGCGCAAGAAAGCGGCGGCCGCCCAGTTCCGGTTCCAGGATGCGGCCAATGGCCAGCAGCATCACCATGTTCATCAACAGGTGCGCGGCACCGCCGTGCAGAAACATGTGGCCAAACAGGGTGGACGTCGCGCCCAGCGCCGGCAACTGACCATCCAGCGCCAGCGTGAGCCGCGCCGGCACCAGCCCCGCCCAGAACAACAGCGCATCGCGCGCGTTGCTGCCGGCAAAGCCCATCAAGATCGCCACGATGGCATTGGCCAGCACCAGCAGGCGCGTCACATTGGCCGGCGGTGGCTCCGCCGCTGCCAAGGGACCGCCGGGCGGCGGGAAGTCAGATGAATTCAACGCGTTCAATGGCGTAATATTTGTCGCCCGACGGCGTGTGAACTTCCACTTCGTCGCCCACGCGGCGGCCGATCAGCGCCTTGCCCAGCGGCGAGGAGAAGCTGATGCGGCTGGCCTTCACATCGGCTTCGTGCTGGCCGACGATCTGATAGGTGACCGGCTTGTCGTCCTCATCAAGCAGGTGGACAGTGGCACCAAACACCGCCTTGTCGCCCGAAAGCGTCTTGGGATCGATCACGATGGCGCGGGCCAGCATGTCTTCCATTTCGATGACCTGGGCCTCGATCTGGCCCTGGCGTTCCTTGGCTGCGTGATATTCGGCGTTTTCCGACAGATCACCGTGGGCGCGCGCTTCCTCGATGGCTTCCACCACCGCCGGCCGCTCAACCTCTTTCAGTTGCCGCAACTGGCTGATCAGGACAGCATGTCCTGACGGCAGCATCGGCACCTTTTCCATCGTCGCCATGGTCGTTCAACTATCCTGCAAGTCGTTCCAAAGATTTGCCCCTGCCGGCGCATTTCGGCGTCGCCAGGGGCAGCGGGCGGATATTCTGCCGCCGATCAGGGCTGCTGATGATAGGATTGAAGTGGCCGAACTTCAAGCCGGTGTCGCCGCAATGCA
>JAIXQM010000215.1 GCA_027485735.1 Sphingomonadales bacterium
ATGTTGAACACCAGCACCTCCACCGGGCCAATCTCGCGTTCGACCCGGTCGAACAGGCCGATCATCGCGTCTTCATCGCGGGCATCAGCGCCGATTGGCAGGCAGCGCCCGCCTTCATCGGCAATGCGCGCCGCCAACGGAGCGAGGCCATCGCCCGTGCGCCGCACCGGCACCGCCACCAGACCATCGCGGGCAAAGGCCGCCGCCACCGCGCCGCCGGTGGCATCGCCGGCACCAATCACCACTGCGGCGCCATTGGATGCAATTGCAGTCATTCTGCGATCTCCAGACGTTGGTAGCTTTCATCGAGCAGGAAGCGCAAAGCCGCCAGCCGGCCGCCGCCCAGGCGCTGCTCCATCACATCCTGCGCGGCCTGCCAGCCGGCTTGCGCAGCGGCGCGGCGCTGATGGCCGGTATCGGTGAGCCACACAAGGCGTCCGCGCCGGTCCTCCGGGTCGATCTCGATGCGCAGCAGGCCATCACTGGCCAGGGGTTTGACCAGGCGCGAAACGGTCGACGCATCAGCCGCCAGTCGCTCTGCAAGCGCGCCAATTGCCAGTCCGCGCCGGCGCGACAGGCAAGCGAGCAGGCCGAACTGGCCGATGGTCAGTCCGTGAAGGTTGAGCGCGTCGTCATAAATCTGACTGACCTGCCGCGACAGCCGCCGCACCTTGGCCGCTGTGCACAGTGCTGCCGGTCCAGACGGCAACGTTGAACCAGGCGACTCGGGCGGGCTTATGCTCATGCCCGCAGAATAAGATGCAATTACAGATAATCAACCGCCTGATTTCAGCAACGCCACCGTGCGCTGCCAGGCCAGATCGGCAGCCGCCTTGTCATAGCGGGCGGGCGAGGTGTCGTTGTTGAAGGCATGATTGACGCCCGGATAGGTGTGCGCCTCGAACCGGACCCCGGCCGCGGTGAGTGCGGCCTGCCAGGCCGGGCCCATGGCGTTGATCCGCTCATCCAGGCCGGCATAATGCAGCATCAACCGCGCCTTCACCCGCGTTGCGCCGGACACGTCCTGCGGCGCCGCGCCATAATAAGGCGCGCCGGCACGCAAGGCCGGGCCGGCGGCCACCGCCAGCGCGTTGACCATGCCGCCGCCCCAGCAGAAGCCGACCGCGCCCGGCGCACCCTTGCCTGGGGCACTTGCAGCCAGCCATTTCAGCGTGGCGACGCCATCGGCCACCGTTTGCTGGCGATCGAGCGCACCGATCATGGTGCGCGCCTTGTCCTCGGCGCTGATTGTGCCGTCACCCAGCGTTGGCGTGCCGCCGTTTGGCGCCAGGAAATCGGCAGCCAGCGCTACCAGGCCTTCGGCGGCAAGGCGGCGGGCAATATCGCGGATATGATCGTTGAGCCCGCGGTTTTCGTGGATGACCAGCACGCGCGGGGCCGTGGCGACGCCCTTGGTCGGCTGCGCGAGATACCCTGCCATTTCCCGGCCGGCCCCAACGGAAAAGCGCACATCGCCCACCTTGATGCGCGCATCACCAGCCGCCACCAGGGGCGCCGCATCGGCGCGCGCCGCAATCAGGCCGAGCAGGGCGTTGGCCGCCGCTGTGCCACCGGCCAGCCGCGCCATTTGTGCGACCATATCCCGCCGGCTGAGGTCGCCAACATGGGTGAAGCGATCATAAAGCGCGATCATCGCCTGGGTCGGTTGCGTCGCGGTCATCCTGCTTCTCCTGCGGCCAGTTTCGCCAGTGCGGAGGGGGTGTCGATATCGACAAGGCACGCGGGCGATGGTGCCGCGACTTCGGTGACGGTGTAATCGGCCATGGCCGCCTTGCCGCCGTTGTCGCCGGTCAGGGCCATCAGCCGGGTAAAAGCTGCGCGTGGCCAGCGCACCGGGTGGCCGCGACGGCCGTCCCACAGCGGCACCACCAGCTCTCCCGGCGTGGCCGCCAGCGCGGCAATCAGCGCGGGTTCCACGGCAGGCATGTCGCCCAGGCAAATCAGTGCTGCATCCCAATCGGCAGGCACGGCTGCGATGCCGGCCGCCAGGCTGCGACCCATACCCTCGGCCCAGTCGGGCGCCGTAACGAACTGCACATCATGCCCGGCCAGCGCAGTGCGCACCGCTGCTTCATCATGGCCCAGCACCACGATCGGCGGTGGTAGCCCGGCGGCGGCGATCGCATCCACAGCGTGTGCCACCAAGGGCTTGCCGCGCCATGGCGCCAGCAATTTGTGGCCGGCACCAAAGCGGCTGGAGCGGCCGGCGGCGAGCAGTATTGCGCCAACCCGGCCCGGCGCGCTGGCGACCGCCCGCGGTTCCGGCCGTTCGGCTTCGGGCAAAAGGCCGCCGTCACCCATGGCGGCGATCGTCTCTGCGTTTACGGCCAAGTCAGCGGCGAGGCGTTCCAGCACCAGATCGAGGCCGTTGCGCTTGGGGCTCTTGGCGCAACCGGGCAGGCCGATCACCGGGCGGCCAGCCAGCGTGCCCAGCACCAGCAGATTGCCGGGATCGACCGGCATGCCCAGCCGTTCTACCGTGCCGCCTGCCGCAATAATGGCCTGTGGGATCACGTCACCGCGATCGACCGTGGCCGATGCGCCGGCGACCAAAAGAAGATCGGCACTGCATCGGGTCAGCTGAGAGGCCAGCGCGGCCACATCGTGCGGGCAGGGCGGCAGCATTTCCATCCGGCTGCCCAGCGCCGTGATCCGCGCGGCCGTCACCCGCTCCAGCTTGGCGAGGGCCTTGGCGCTGGTGCCGGGCAGGGTGGTGGCAATCAGCGCGACGGACAGGGGCCGGAAGGCCGCCACCATCAGCGGACGCGCGGCGGCGATGGCGGCGCCCAGCGCGTCGCCGGTGACAGCGTAATTGATCGTCTTGATGGTGGCGACGATGGTACCTGCCGCCACCCGCGTGCCGGTGGGCAGCGTGGCGAGGGTGAGGGCTTCATCGACAGCATTGACCGCAGCCACCATGCCGGGCGGGGCAGTGAACAGGCCAGCGGCGGTGGCGGCAAGATTGACGCGGCCGTGCACCGGCACCAACGCCGCCAACCCCGGCCCGGCCAGTGCTGCGGCCAGCGCAGCGGCGGCGTCATCCTCGGCCACGTCGCTCGGCTCCAGCCGGGCAACGACCAATTCGATAACGCCTGCCGCAGCGGCATCGGCAAGATCGGCAGCGTCCAGAACATGGCCCTTGGGCAGGCGGCGCTGGCCGATCTGCTGCCCGTGCGCCAGCAAGGCCCCTTCGGCCTGTGCCAGCAGAACCGGCCCGAACTTCATGACGTGAGCGCGTTTCTCCATGCCGCAGTCATCTGCGCGGCGATGGAGAGCGCAATTTCGGCGGGGCCGGTGGCACCGATGGCAAGGCCAGCCGGGCCATGGATACGAGCCAGATCATCCGGGCCAAAGCCTTGCGCCGCCAGCCGTTCCAGCCGTCCGGCGTGATTTTTTCGGCTGCCCAGCGCCGCGATATAATAGGCCGGTGATCGCAACGCTGCGGCCAGCGCCACATCATCGATCTTGGGATCATGGGTAAGCGCGACCACGGCAGACGCCGGGTTGAGCAGTCCATCGAGCGCCTCGTCGGGCCAGCGGCGATCAAGTTCCAGCCCGGCAAAGCGCGCATCGGCGGCAAATAACCCGCGTGGATCGATCACCGTTGGCACCACGCCCAGCCCGTCAGCCAACGGCACCAGCGCCTGCGCGATGTGCACGGCGCCGATGATGAACAGCCGGCGCGGCGGCGGATAGCGGCGCACGAACGGGCCGACTTCTCCGGCAACGGCGCGCCCGGTGGCAGGATCGCTGCTGATCGCCGCCATGCGTCCGGCAGATGTGGCTGCCAGCACATTGGCAACGAGCGTCGGCGGCAGTGCATCATCGGCGAGTCGTTGCACCAGGATCGATATGCGCCCACCGCATGCCAGCCCCGCCGTCCACGCCACCGTGTCGGCCACACCATAATCCAGCACGGCATGGCCGGTCTGCGCCGCTATCATGTCCTGCGCGGCCAGGATCACATCGGCTTCGACGCAGCCGCCGGAAACGCTGCCTTCGAACAGGCCATCGGCGCGGATGGCAAGATGGCTGCCTTCGCGGCGCGGGGCTGATCCCCAGGTGGTGATGACGGTGGCAATCGCCACGCCATGGCCAGCCTGAATCCACCCCAGCGCAGTAGCCAGGGTGGTCAGATCCTCGTCGCGGCCAACACCCGTCACATCGTCATTCCGGATCCCACGCCGGACCATTGCCAGAGCAGGAAGAGCAGCGTGACGAGGATGAGACCGGTGGCCCAGGCCAAGGGCGACAGACCACCGGCGGCAGGTTCCGCTTCTGCGGCTGACGCCTGATCGGACGCGGCCGCCAGTGCCACGATGTCGACAGGCGGTGCTTCCACTTCGGCCTTCAGCTTGGCGAAGAAGCCTTCGGCATATTGCTTTGCCGCACCTTCCACCAGCCGGGCGCCGAGCTGGGCCAGCTTGCCGCCCACTTGGGCCTTCACCACATAATCGAGTTGCGTCTTGGCCGGGCTCAATTCGGTGAGCACGACATCGGCGCTGCCCTTGGCAAAGCCGGCGACTCCGCCCTTGCCTTCACCCACCAGGCGATAGCGCTCGGGCGCAACGATATCTTCCAGCCGCACAGTGCCGGCGAAGCGTGCACGCACCGGGCCCACCTTGGCTTGCATGACGCCATCGAAAACCGGCGTATCTGC
>JAIXQM010000198.1 GCA_027485735.1 Sphingomonadales bacterium
AACCGCGTTGCCGCGTTGAGCCAGAAAAAGGGCAGCTACCGCCCGCTGGCGCCCGCCGCGCTCTACCTGTCGCGCGAGGAGTGGGCCGAGCGGCTCATCGCCCACGCCGTCCACGGCACCAGCTCGCACAGCGTTGCGCCCGGCACCTTGTTCGCTATCGATTGCGACGCCGTGCCGGCCCGCGATTTTGCCCCGGAACGCGTTGGCCAGGCCAATGGCGGCCCGCCGGTCTACACCGCCATCAAGGCGCACATCGAAACCCGCCGCCGCGAAGGCGACCGTGTCATCCTCGCCAGCTACTCCAACGGCGCGCGCGAACGGCTGCGCGGCCTGCTTGTCGATGAAGGCGTCGAACGCCTCGTCACCGCCGATCACTGGCAGGAAGCCCAAGGCCTCGCCGCCGCCGGCCAGATCGTGCTCACCGTGCTGCCCTTGGATCACGGCTTCACCAAGATCGATCCGCGCGGGCCACTGTGCCTGCTTACGGAACAGGACATGTTGGGCGATCGCCTCGTCCGCAAGGCGCGTTCGGCGCGCAAGGCCGATGCCTTCCTCGCTGAACTGGCGATGCTGACGCCGGGCGATCTGATCGTCCACCGCGATCACGGCATCGGGCGGTATGACGGCCTGCTGGCCATCCCCATCGGCGGCAAGCCGCATGACTGCGTGGCGCTCAGCTACGACGGCGGCGACAAGCTGTACGTCCCGGTCGAGAATATCGACGTTCTCACCCGTTACGGCAGCGATTCCGAGGGCGTTGGCCTCGACAAATTGGGCGGCGTCGCCTGGAGCACGCGCAAGGCGCGGATGAAGAACCGCATCCGCGAGATTGCCGGCGAATTGCTGGCGACTGCGGCGGCGCGCGCGCTGCGCGAAGGCGAACCGGTGCAGATCGACAGCCACGGCATGGCGGCGTTTGTGGACCGTTTCCCCTATGCCGAAACCGATGATCAGCTCAAAGCCATTGCCGACGTGGTCGAGGATCTCACCTCCGGCCGCCCGATGGACCGGCTGGTGTGCGGCGATGTCGGCTTCGGCAAGACCGAAGTCGCCCTGCGTGCGGCCTATGCTGCCGCCATGTCCGGGATGCAGGTGGCGGTGGTGTGCCCCACCACCCTGCTGGCGCGGCAACATAATCAGAGCTTCCGCGAACGCTTCACCGGCCTTCCGCTGGAAGTGCGGCACCTGTCGCGGCTGGTGACTGCCGCCGACGCCAAATCCTGTCGCGAAGGCCTGGCCGACGGAACAGTGGATATCGTCATCGGCACCCACGCCGTGCTGGCCAAATCAATCGAATTCAAACGGCTGGGACTGGTCGTCGTGGATGAGGAACAGCGCTTCGGCGTCGTTCACAAGGAACGGCTGAAGGCGCTCAAGGCCGATGTGCACATGCTCACGCTCACCGCCACGCCGATCCCGCGCACGCTGCAGATGGCGCTGACCGGCCTGCGCGAAATGTCGATCATCGCCACCCCGCCGGTCGATCGCCTCGCGGTGCGAACCTATGTGAGCCCGTTCGACGAAGTGGTGATCCGCGAGGCGCTGCTACGCGAGCATTATCGTGGCGGGCAGAGCTTCTTTGTGGTGCCGCGCATCGCCGATCTGGCTGATATCGAACAATTCCTGCGCGAACAGGTGCCGGAAGTGAAGCCTATCACCGCCCACGGCCAGATGGCGCCATCGGAAGTGGAAGAGCGGATGAGCGCCTTCTACGACAAGCGCTATGACGTGCTGCTCTCCACCACCATCATCGAAAGCGGCCTCGACATCCCGTCCGCCAACACGCTGATCGTGCACCGGGCCGACCGCTTCGGCCTTGCCCAGCTTTACCAGATCCGTGGACGCGTCGGCCGCGGCAAGACCCGCGCTTACGCCTATCTTACCACCGCCGCCGGCCAAACCATCACCGAAGGCGCCGAAAAGCGGCTGCAGGTGCTCTCACAGCTCGATACGCTGGGCGCCGGCTTCCAACTGGCCAGCCACGATCTCGATCAGCGCGGCGCCGGCAACCTGTTGGGCGACGAACAATCGGGCCATATCAAGGAGATCGGCTTCGAACTTTACCAGTCGATGCTGGAAGAAGCGATTCTGGAAGCCCGCGCCGAAGCCGCCGGCATGAAGCCGCCCGCCGAAGCCTTCAGCCCCCAGATCACCGCCGAAGTGCCGATCCTGATCCCTGATCATTATGTGCCGGATTTGAACGTGCGCATGGCGCTCTACCGCCGCCTCAACGAGATCGACAGCCGCGCCGGCATCGACAGCCTCGCCGCCGAAATCATCGACCGTTTCGGCAAATTGCCATCGGAAGTGGAAAACCTGCTCTCCGTCATCGAAATCAAGCAGGCCTGCATCACCGCCGGCATCGCCAAGCTGGAAGCCGGCCGCAAGGGCGGCCTCGTCACCTTCCGCGACGACCGCTTTGCCAACCCCGATGCGCTGATGGATTACATCGCTCGCCTTGGCGAACGGGCAAAAGTGCGGCCGGATCAGAAACTCTTCATCGCCGCCGAGTGGGGCGATGACCGCACACGGCTGAAGGGCGCACTGGCCATCGCATCGGCCCTGAGCAAGCTCGCGGCCGGCGCGAAGCTGAAGCCCGTGGCGAAACCGACGGCCAAGCCATTGCCGCCGCCCAAGGCACCGATGCGGCCGGCGGTGTTCAAATCGAAGTTCGGCAAAAGATAGAGGGCCTCCGGCGGGCAGGGACGCAGTCCCTGCACCCGTTTGTTTTCGGGCGCGCCCGAAGGCCACGGACCGATCTGGCGCCGCAGGCAATTGTGCATTTGCCAAGCCGGTAAGGCCCAACAGTGATGGGCGATTTGCGATTGTTGCCTGCGGCAGCGCGCCCAACCGATAGAATAGTGCGCTGCCCCAATCGAACGGGTGCAGGGTCCTCGACCCTGCCCGCCGGAGGCCCTTCCTTCCTGAACCTAAGCCACGCTGCTCTTGGATTTGCGGCGGATGCAGAAGGCCGTGAGCGCTGTCTGGTCAAGCGGCGGGGCGACGCAATAGCCTTGCACCCATTGGCAGCCGGCGGCGCGGGCGGCGGCGAGTTGCACGTCGTCCTCGATGCCTTCGGCCACCACGGTGAGGCCGAGGCGACGGGCGGTGGCGATCATGCCTTCCACCACGATGCGTTCGCGTTCGTTCCCCGTCAGGCCGTGCGCAAAACTACGATCAAGCTTGATCGTGTCCACCGGCAGGCGGGCAAGGCGGGCGAGGCTGGAATAACCGGCGCCGAAATCATCCAGCGCGATGCCCACCCCGTCGCGGCGCAGGAGGGAGAGGGTGGCGGCGGCGGCGTCGAGATCGTTGATGATGGCTTCTTCGGTGACCTCGATCACCAGCCGGCGCGGCGATAGCCCCGAAGAGGCAAGATCCTTCGCCAGCGAATCGATGAATTCCGGATCGGCCAGATCGGCGGCCGTCACGTTCAGCGAAATCTTCAGATTGGCCAGCGCCCCGGTCCAGGCTGCGGCGGTGGCAATGGCACGCGAACGAATGTGTCGACCAACGGCCAGCGCCAGTTCGGCCGATGCCGCTGTTTCCAGCAGGGTCACGGCCGAAAGCCGGCCATGCAACGGGTGATCCCAGCGCGACAGCGCCTCCACCCCGCCCACCACGCCATCAGACAGGCTGGCTTGCGGCTGGAACAATATGGTGATGCCGCCATCCTTCAGCGCGCCGAACAGATCGGATTCCAGATCGGCGCGCCGGGCCAGCGCCTCGCGGTCGCTTTCCTGGTGGAAGCGGGCGACGGCGCCGGGTTCACGCCCGCGGGCATCTGAAAGGGCGATGGAGGCTTCGCGCAGCAAGGCGGTGGCCACGCTGGCTGGATCGCCATCCATGCTGCCATCATCCCAGGCGATGCCGGCGCGACCCGAAACATGGATCAGGCGATCATCGATGGCAAAAGGCCGTTCAAAGCCGCGCAGCATCTGGCGGGCCAGTCGCTCCAATTTGTCGGCAGCACCGGCACCCGAGATGCCGATTGCGTATTCCGCCGCGGTCAGGCGTGACAGCAGGCGCAATTCACCGCTGGGCGTCCGGGAATCGGCAATCGGCCCCAGTCGTCGCGCGATTACCGCGAGCAGACGATCGGCGACATCGCGGCCATAGATGGTGTTGATCTGGGCGAAGCGGCCGACCCCGATGACAATCACCCCGCATGGGATTTCCGCGGCCCGCTGTTCGGCCAGCCAGTTTTGCAGGCGTTCGGCGCTGGCCAGGCCCGTCAACCGGTCTACCTCGCCGGAATCCGGCGGCAAGGGCGCAGCGGCGGCGGCGGCCAGGCGATCGGCATGGCGACCGGCCAGGTGCAGCGCCGTTGAAAAACTGTCGGACCCGAAGGGGGAGACCATCACCGATGTCGCGCCGGCATCGCGGGCGGCGCCAGCGGCATCGGCATCATTGCGGGAGAGCAGCACCAGCATGGCACCGCGCCGGCCTTCCACCGCCGGGCCCAGCGCCTGCGCCACGGCCAGACCTGCCGCTAATGCGCCGCGTGCATCCACCACCACCACCCGCACCGGTTCGGCGGCAAAGCGGCCGGCGGCCAGTTCGGGGCGGCGTTCCACCCGCGGGGCCTGACCAGCAGACGCAACAAGTGCCGCCACGTCATCCGCGTAGCGGGGTGATACGATTAAAACCGGCTCGGCGTTCATTGCGCCCATGACGTCCAGAACCTGCCCCTGCTGTACGCTCTACACTGCATGCTTTGATGACGATCTACTCTGTGCCTGTCCAGCCCGACAATCAAGCGGCCGAAGCGTTAATGCGAAAAGCGCTTGCCAACCGATGCAGCCGTGCCACAGGCTCGGCTCATGTTTGGCGAAGGCAACAGCCCGGTGCGCGCGCCGGAACGGCCGCTGGTCGATCCGTTCGGCCGCGCCATTACTTATCTGCGTGTCTCGGTCACCGATCGCTGCGATTTCCGTTGTGTCTATTGCATGGCCGAAGACATGACCTTCCTGCCCAAGAACGAAGTGTTGAGCCTGGAAGAGATCGACCGCATCGCCAGCGCCTTCGTCCGGCGCGGCACCCGGAAGCTGCGGCTGACCGGCGGCGAGCCATTGGTGCGGCGTGGCATCATCGATCTGGTGAACAACCTTGGCCGACACCTGAAGACGGGCGCACTCGAAGAACTCACGCTCACCAGCAATGGCAGCCAGATGGCGCGCCATGCCGAGGCGCTGTTTGCCGCTGGGGTGCGCCGCGTCAACATCAGCATCGACACGCTGGACGCTGAAAAATTCGCCCGCATCACCCGCTGGGGCCGCCTGCCCCAGGTGCTTGATGGCATCGCGGCTGCCACGGCCGCCGGGCTGAAGGTGAAACTCAACACCGTGGCACTGGCCCATGAAAATGCCGACGAAATCGAAGCGCTGATGCAGTTCGCCGCTGCCGGTGGCCATGATTTGACGCTGATCGAAACCATGCCGCTGGGCGAGATCGGCGAGGACCGGGTGGACCAGTATCTGCCGCTGTCGCGCGTGCGCCACGATCTGGCGCAGCGCTACACGCTCACCGATCTGCCGCACCGCACCGGTGGCCCGGCGCGCTATGTCCATGTTGAGGAGCTTGGCTTGCAACTGGGCTTCATCACGCCGCTCACGCACAACTTCTGCGAAAGCTGCAACCGCGTGCGGCTGACGGCGACCGGGCAGCTGTTCATGTGCCTGGGCCAGGAAGACCAGGCCGATCTGAAAACCGTGATCCGCCGGACTGGAACGGACGACGCCGCCATCGACGCCGCGCTGGATGAAGCCATCAGCCGCAAACCCAAGGGCCATGATTTTGTGATCGACCGGCGCGGCGCGCGGCCTGCCGTGGCCCGCCACATGAGCCTGACCGGCGGCTGAGGACGACCAGACAATGAAGCTCGCGCTTATCGTTTCCGACAGTCATGTCGCTCGCGCGGCCGGCGACGCGCTGCGGGCAAAGTACGACTTCGTCCCAGTGCGCGAGGCCGATGTGGTGGTGGCGCTGGGCGGCGACGGCCATCTGCTGCACTGCCTGCACGAAGCCATGACGCTGAAGGCGCCCAAGCCGATGTTCGGCATGAACCGCGGCACGGTCGGTTTCCTGATGAACGATTTCAAGGCGACGAAACTGGAAGACCGGGTGGCCGCCGCCAAGCCGTTCGTTCTCCACCCGTTGCAGATGACCGCTACGACGACGTCGGGCGAAACCGTCACCCACCCGGCCATCAACGAGGTGTCGCTGCTGCGCGAAACCCGCCAGACCGCCAAGATCGGCATCATCATCGACGGCAAGACGCGGATGGAAGAATTGATCTGTGATGGCGTGCTGGTGGCGACGCCGGCCGGCTCCACCGCCTACAATCTGTCTGCAAATGGCCCGATCCTGCCATTGGAAGCCGATCTGCTCGCCCTCACCCCGATCTCCCCGTTCCGGCCCCGGCGCTGGCGCGGCGCGCTGTTGCCTTCGGCCAGCGTGATCGAATTCGAGGTGCGCGAAGCCGCCAAGCGCCCGGTGTCGGCCGTTGCCGATCAGATGGAAGTGCGCGACGTTGCCCATGTGAAGGTGGCGATCGACCGCAGCATCAGCCTGACCCTTTTGTTCGACCCCGAATACGCGCTGGACGACCGCATCAGCCTGGAACAGTTCGCGTCCTGATTTTTTGCCTTGGCAATCCCTTCTCCCCTCGCTAAGGGAGCGCTCCCACGCTGTTCCTCGGTAGCTCAGCGGTAGAGCATTCGACTGTTAATCGAATGGTCGTAGGTTCGATCCCTACCCGGGGAGCCAGCGTGGG
>JAIXQM010000107.1 GCA_027485735.1 Sphingomonadales bacterium
GAGCCGATCAAGATCGATGAGGTTCACATCTGCCCGCTGGCCGGGGCGCAGCAGGCCGCGATCGGTCAGGCCCAGCGCCCGTGCCGTGTCGTGCGCCTGGCGCTTGATCAAGAATTCCAGCGGCAGCCGGCCATGGCTGCGATCGCGCGTCCAGTGGGTGATCAGGGTGGTGGGGAAACTTCCGTCGCATATCATGCCGACATGCGCGCCACCATCGGACAGGCCGGGGATGGTGTCCTTGTGAGCAAGCATGGTGCCAACGGCATTGAGATCGCCATCGGCGAAATTGAGGAACGGCACATAGATCATGCCCGCACACAGCCATTCCGCCGCCACCACTTCATAGGCCACGCCGCGCCGCATCGCTTCGGCGGCGATGCTGGTTTCGGGCAGCGGTTCATAATTGGGCGGGTTACCCAGCTGATACATGTCACCCCAGCGGTGCAGCAACGCCGTGCCAAGCGCATTGCCCTTGGCCGGCGGGTTGGTAATCAGGCGGTCAACGAAGGCCGGATCGGCAAGCAGACGGCGCTGTTCATCAAGGCTGGCAGCCTTGGGCCAATCGGGGTGCAGGCTGAACGGATTGAGCGTGAGATCAAGGCCGAGCAGCACGCCCACCGGCCGCGCCGCCACCTGCGCCTTCATCGGCAGGCCCGCCGCTGTCGCCTGTTCGAGCATGTCGAGCAATTTGCGCCAGCCCAGCGGCGCGACGGGCGATTGTGCAAGCGAAAAGCTGAGCGGCCGGCCTGAGGCCTCGCACAGCCGGCGCATGATGGCGAATTCCGCCACCGGATCAGCGAAATCGGACACGAATTGCAGCACACCCTTGCCGGCCCGGCCCAGCGCCAGCGCGATGCCCATCAACTCATCTTCGGCGGCCGTCAGCGTTGGGGTCGGCTGGCCATCGGACGTGCGATGATTGAGGGTACGCGAGGTGGAAAAGCCCATCGCGCCGGCATGCATCGCCGTTTCGGCCAGCGCCGCCATCTGCGCGATCTCGTCCGCACTGGCGGCCTCGCGATTGGCGCCACGTTCGCCCATCACGAACACGCGCAGCGCCGCGTGCGGCAGTTGCAGGCCGATATCCATGTCAAAGGCGCGGCCAGCCAGGCTGTCGAGATATTCGGGGAAGCTCTGCCAGTTCCAAGGCAGGCCATCCTTGAGGACCGGGAAGGGCAGATCCTCCACGCCTTCCATCAGCCGGATCAGCCGATCCTGATCCTCCACCCGACACGGCGCGAAGCCCACCCCGCAATTGCCGGCAATCACCGTGGTGACGCCGTGCCACGACGACGGCTGCAGCCGCTGATCCCAGGTCGCCTGCCCGTCATAATGGGTGTGCACATCGACGAAACCGGGGGTGACAAGCAGGCCCTTGGCGTCGATTTCCTCCGCCCCACGCCCGCTCACCTGGCCAACGGCGGCAATGCGGCCATCCTTGACCGCGACATCGCCTTCGAATCCGGGGCGGCCGCTCCCATCGACGATGTGGCCACTCCGGATGACGAGATCGAAATCGCTGCTCATCAGGGGAGCGTCTCGCGAAGGTGGGACAACGTCAACCTACCGGAAAGCGCAACAGCCGGTCCCCGTCGACCACAAGCGCCGTTACCGGCCCAGCCAGCGCCGCCTGCAGCGCGGGATCGGCAATATCCAGACCGCCGGTGAAGGCACCATAGGCTGGCAGGATCATCTTTGTGGGGCTGTGAGCGAAGCAGCGCCGGGCGATGTGGCGGCCGCGGTGGCGGATCACCAGCTTGGGGTGAAAATGGCCGGAGAGTTCGGGCGTGGCATCGGCCGGATCAGCTTCGTGGCGCAGCACCAGCGGGCCGATGCGGCCTTCCACCATGACGCGGCCGCCCAGCACGGCGGCGGCATCCTCATCGTGATTGCCGGTGATCCACCACCAATCGAGACTGCGCGTCATCGTCATCAGCGCGCGGCGGGATTCATCTGACAGCCGTTCAGGCCCCGCTTCATCGTGGAATGAATCGCCCAAGCACACCAACCGCTGGGCTCCGGTGGATTCAACCGCAGCGATGAGATTGGCCACGGTATCGGCCGTGGCATGCGGCGGCAGCAGCCAGCCCTTCGCGGCGAAATGGCTGGCCTTTTCGAAGTGTAGATCGGCAACGAACAGCGTGCTCTCGCCCGGCCACCACAAGGCCCCGCAGGGCAGCGGCTGCAACTCTTCACCAGCGAACGAAAAGGAAACAGGCATGGTGCTGCGTTAGAGCCGCGCTGCCCTGCAGGTCAATCCACCCGCATCGCTTCGGCGATCAGCGCTTCGGCTTCCAGCAGCAGCGCGCTGTCAGCACTGTCGCCCACCCGCTCGCGCCCGATGGTGAGCAGCGACGGCACTGCCAGCGGCGTCACATGCGCGGCCCTCACGTGGCTCAGTCGCGCATGCGCCTGTTCGAGCAGGGCGGCCAGCCGGGCGATATCGGTCAGCTTGCCCCGCGCATCCGTCCAGGCAGCGGTGAGCAGCAGGTGGTCCGGTTCGTGGCGGCGCAGCACGTCATAGATCAGGTCGGACGACACGCTCATCGCCTTGCCGCTCTTGTGCACGCCGGGCTGCACCCGCTCGATCAGGCCGCCGATTATGGCGACCTCGCGAAAGGCGCGGCGCAGGAACGGCGAGGCGGCGAGCCATTCGGCCAGTTCATCCTCCAGAACGGTGGGATCGAACAAGGGCCGCGGGTCATCGACCGGATCGAGGCTCCAGCAGGCCATGGCGTAATCCGATGCGACAAAGCCCAGCGGTTTCAGCCCCGCCCGCTCCATGCGCTGCGTCACCAGCATGCCAAGCGTCTGGTGCGCCGGGTGGCCGGCAAAGCCATAGACGACCATGTACCAGCGATCATCGCGCTGGAACGTTTCCACCAGCACGTCGTCCACGCCCGGCAATCGGGAAACGCGATCCTGGATGGCCAGCCATTCGCGCACATCGTCGGGCATCCCCAGCCAGCGCGCGCGATCGTTCATCAGGCCGCGCACCCTCGCCGCCAGCCGCGTCGTCATCGGCATGCGCCCGCCGGCATAGACCGGCACTTTCGGGCTGCCGCGCCCCATCCGCACATGAATATCGGCGCCTTCAAAGCCGGTGACTTCCAGCGTCTGCCCGGCGAACATGAAACTGTCCCCAACGCGCAACTGGCCGGCGAAATACTCCTCCACCTGCCCCAGTTTGCGGCCGTGGCGGCTGGATTTGCCGCTGCCAAAGACAACGTTCATCGCAACGGCTTCGACGATGGTGCCGCTGTTCATCCGCCACTGCCGGGCCAGCGCCGCCGAGCGCAGCCGCAGCCGGCCGTCCGGCATCGTCACCAGCCGCTGGTAGCGTTCGTAGGCTTTCAGCGCGTAACCGCCGGTCGCGGCATAGCCGAGCACAGCATCAAAGCTTTCACGTGTGACGCCGGCATAGGGCGCAGCGCTTTTCACTTCGTCGTACAGTTCATCGGGGAAGAACGGGCCGGCAGCGGCGCAACCGACGACATGCTGGGCCAGCACATCGAGCGCGCCAGGTCGAAAACCGTCCGGGTCCAGCTCGCCGGCCTGAACGGCATCGCGCGCGGCCAGCGCCTCCAGATATTCAAAGCGGTTGCCCGGCACGATCAGGCAGCGGCTGGCTTCATCCATGCGGTGATTGGCGCGCCCCGTGCGTTGCAGCAGGCGCGAGGCGCCCTTGGGCGCCCCCATCTGGATAACGAGATCAACGTCGCCCCAATCCAACCCGAGATCGAGGCTGGCGGTCGCCACGATGGCGCGCAGCTTGCCGGCCGCCATCGCCGCCTCCACCTTGCGACGGGCTTCGGGCGCCAGGCTTCCATGGTGGATGCCAATCGGCAGCGATTGGTCATTTTCCGCCCACAGATCGCGGAACACCAGTTCGGCCACGGCGCGGGTGTTGACGAACACGATGGCCAGCCGTGCGCTTTCGATGCGGCGCATGACAGCGCGCGCCGCCCAGCGGCCATTGTGGCCACCCCAGGGGATTCGATCATCAATGACGAGAATGTCGATGGCGGGATCGGCACCGCCTTGCGCCACCACGATCTCCACCTGCGCCGCATCGGCATCCGGCGCCAGCCAGCCGGCCCAGCTTTCCGGATCGGCGATGGTGGCCGAAAGGCCGACGCGCTGCAGGCTTGGCGCCAGCCGTTGCAGACGGGCGAGGCCCAGCATCAATTGATCACCGCGCTTGGTGGTACCAAAGGCGTGAACTTCATCGATGATGACGCGCTTCACCCCGACCATCATCGCAGCGGCTTCAGGGTTGGAGAGGAGATTGGCGAGGCTTTCCGGCGTCGTCAGCAGGATGTGCGGGGGCACCTCCTTCTGCCGCGCCTTGCGCGCTGCCGGCGTGTCGCCAGTGCGGGTCTCCACTCTGATATTCAGGCCCATCTCGGCAATCGGCGTGATGAGGTTGCGCTGCACATCCACCGCCAGCGCCTTCAAGGGGGAGATGTAGAGCGTGTGCAGGCCCTCGGCGGGATTGCTGGCCAGATCAGCCAGTGTGGGCAGAAACCCCGCCAATGTCTTGCCCGCCCCGGTCGGTGCCGTCAGCAACGCATGCCGGCCGCGCGCTGCCGCATCGAGCATCGCCAGCTGATGCGCACGCACCTGCCAGCCGCGCGCAGCAAACCAGCTGTTGATGATGTTCGGCAGTTCCACAGCTGCGACCCATGGCAAGGGTGACAGGACAAACGCAAGCCGGCATCGTGGTCCGCATGGCACCTGACTGGATCACGCCCCGGCCTGAAGGGCTCTACCTGCCTGGCATCGATGCCTGGGTGGACCCATCACGCCCGCAGGCCCGCGCCATCATCACCCACGGCCACGCCGACCACGCCCGCGCCGGGCACGGCCATGTGCTGGCGACGGCGGAAACGCTGGCAATCATGCACCAGCGCTTTGGCCCGCAGCCGGGTGGGCAGGCTTTGGCCTATGGCGAGCGGCTGGCGCTGGGGGATGGGTTGACCTGCATGCTGCTGCCGGCCGGCCATGTGTTAGGTTCGGCGCAGGTGGTGCTGGAAAAGGCCGGCACCCGAATCATCGTATCGGGCGACTACAAGCGCCGCGCCGATCCGACTTGCGTCGCGTTCGAACCGCTGGCCTGCGATATCTTCATCACCGAAGCAACCTTCGGTCTGCCAGTGTTCCGCCATCCCGACACGGCCGGCGAAGTGACCAGGCTGCTGGCCGCGCTCGCCGCCAATCCGGATCGCTGCGTGGCGGTGGGCGCCTATGCGTTGGGCAAGGCGCAGCGGGTGATCGCCGAACTGCGCCGCGCCGGCCA
>JAIXQM010000075.1 GCA_027485735.1 Sphingomonadales bacterium
CCACAAACCACAGCACGGTCGCAAACAGCAGAGGCAGTGCAAACTCGGTCACGACCCGCCCGCGCTTACCAGACCGGCGCCATGCGCACGTTGGGGGTGACCGCCATCTTGTCCACCGGGTGGAGATAGAGGCGGGCGAAGGTGGCGGCTGCCTTCAGCGACAGGCCGACGCGCTTGATGCTGCCCATCAGGCCGCCCTGCGCAACGGCGGCGTCAATAGCGTCGCTGGTCTCGCGCATGGATTCCAGCAGCGCGCGATAGGTCGGCGCATCGCTCTGCACGCCGATCGGGAAAACCTGGCGGGTGATGTCGGTGGTGATACGAAAGACCTTGAAGCCGAAGTCCGTCGGATTGATGCCGAAGGCGTTGTACAGCGCCGGTCGCTTGTGATCGCGGACATACATGGTGGCATAGACCGCGTTCAGGAAGAAGCGGATCCACAGCACGTTGAGGCCCGACGTCAGCTTGGGATCGGACCGCATCAGCAGCGCAAAGGCCTCGCCGTGGCGATACTCGTCGTTGCACCATTCCTGGAACCACTTGAAGATCGGGTGGAAGCGCTTTTCCGGATGGGCCTCCAAGTGGCGGTGGATAGTGATGTAGCGGGCGTAGCCAATCTTTTCCGACAGATAGGTGGCGTAGAAGATGAACTTCGGCCGGAAGTAGGTATATTTCTTGGTCTTGGTCAGGAACCCGAGATCGATACCGATACCGGCGTCCTTCAGGCTGTCGTTGATGAAACCCGCGTGGCGGCTTTCGTCACGAGCCATCAGCTTGAACAGCGCCTTGGCATCCGGGTTCTTCATGCGCTTGGTGATCTCGGCGTACAGGATGCAGCCGGAAAATTCCGACGTCATCGACGAGACCAGGAAATCAATGAACTCCGGCTTCAGTTCCGGATCCATGGCGGCGATCACGCCATCAAATTCCGGCGTGCGCTTGAAATGCTTCTTGTTGGGATCGGCGTTCATCTCGTCGATCAGGCTGTCCCACTCGGCGCGCACACCCGACACGTCGATCTTGTCCATCGCGTCATAATCGGTGGTGTAGAAGCGCGGGCTCAGCACGGCATCCTGACGCGCAATCGCCAGCGCATCATCCTTGGTGATTTCACCGCCGGCCTTGATGGGGGTGATTGCGTTCATCACGACTTCTCCGAGCTGAAGGTGATTTCGTAGAGTTCGGTCAATTCCAACTGGGCCTTCATCCTGGTCCATAGCCGGCCAAAGGGGGTGGCTTTCCACACCGTTACCGGGCGGCGCAGGGTGAGGCGCTCACCAAACGGCAGCTTCACCGCGGCACCGTGCACCTTCACCTGATCACCCGGGCCCAGTTCGATATCACCATCCAGTTCGACATGCGCGTGCAGGTTGTCGAACGTGTGCTCGATCTCGATCGTGCACTGGGTATCAAGACGATCGCGGGTGAACAGGCCCATCAGGCACCTCCCGCCAGAAACGGCATGGACGATTGCACCGGTGCTTTCGGAATGATCGGCTGATCCGGCACGCCGCTGCCACCAGGCTGATAGGGGACAAGCAATTGCGCGAAGGCGGCGCGGTTGGTGCTGCCAAAACTTCCCAGTTCAAGGATGCGCCCGGTGGAGGTGTCGGTTAGCGTCAGGGCGCCATCGGCCCATTGCGCCACAGTCACCGATCCGGCGCGATCAACCTGCTTCAGGCGGCGTTCGCGCATCATGCCGCGCATGACGCCGCGAATGAAACCGGTGTTGCTGCCCGGCGGGAAGATGAACACCAATCTGCCGGCCGCCACATCGGTGACCAGCAACGCGCCATCAGCGCGGTCTTCGAAACGGAACTCGCGGGCAACCTGCACCGCCACTTGCCGCCGTTCCCGCGATTGCGGCGCGGTTTCTGGGGCCGGCAGCACACCCAGCCGGATGCTGCCCACCGTAACGATCGAAATGGCAATCAAGGCACCGGCGGCATATAGCGCCGATTTGGGGAAGCGTTCGTTGGTGAATTCACCACTCATGCTGCCGCCCCTACAATGGCCGGGGCCGCCGCAGCATCCGTGTTTGCCGCAACGCGGTCCGGATCGGCCTTGGCCAGCGCATCAGCGAGCTGCGGCACGAAGTTTTCAGGGACGGATCGCAACATCGGCTGCGGCGAACCGAATTTCCACGGCCGCACGTGCGGCCACATCTGCAGATAGGCCAACGGGAACCGCACCGTGGGCGTGAGCGAGACATCCACCATGCCGGTGCCGGCCGGCTTGACATCGGCTTTGCCCACCAGTGACAGCGGCACGTTCACGCATTTCGGCAGCGCCACGCCAAAGCGGAGCACCACGCGCTTGTTTGTGAGCGTGTAGATGGTGGATTTCGCCTGCGCCCTTGCCAGCACCGCCAGCACGCCCAGGCCAAGCAAGGCAACTGCCATGGTGGTGGCCGCGCCTACCACGCCGGTCCCGCCGGCCACGAAGGCCAAGCTGGCAACAATCACGAACCAGACGGCAACGAGGCGCGTGTGGAAGACACCACGCGCCACACCGCGCCAATCAGGCGTGCCCTGCCACAGGATCGTTTCCCCTGGCGGCAGCCGCCCGGGCAGACCCGGGATTGGCTCGTTCTCATATTCCATCGACACGAAAAAAGCTCCGTCTTTCCGTTCCAGTGCCGGCCCAGACCCCCCAGCCTTACCGCTGGTTCTGCCGGGAACCGGATCAGATCAGCGGTTCGGCCCGATCGGGGGTCGCCCACAGATAGCCAGCGCCATAATAGGCCTGGATCTTTTCTTCTTCGAGCAGGGTGACCTGATCGGCCGACTTGGTGCGCGGCACGCCGGCAATCTGCTGGCCAGTGATGGCATCGGTCACGACACCGCCGCGCGACACGCGAGCCATGGTAATCGGCATCAGCACAGTGCCGGCGCCGCCAGCCAGATCCACTTCCAGATAGCGCAGGCAGGATTCGGCGCGGTCCATCCACAGTTCCTTGACCGTGCCGGCCTTGCCGGAATCGAGGCCATAAACCGGCAGGCCACGCGGATCGACGTCGTTGGCGTGCACGTCGACCGGGTGCTTGATCATGCGCAGCGGCACGATGCGCGGTTCGCCATGCATGTCGAGATCGGGGCGATCGGCGCGCTGGGCGATCGAGGCCGGGCCAAGACCGGAGGTGAGCTTGTCCCCTGTTACATCGAGCGGCTCACCAGGCCAAACCCGCGGCAGCACATTGCTCGGCAGTTCGTCGCGATCGTTGGCTGTCGGCGTGGTCACAACACCCAGGCCGTGCGGCAGCGTAAAGCTTTTCGGCGGCTTGAAGAACAGCGGTTCGGTGCCGCCATGGGCTGCGCCGGTCAGATCATCCTCGACCGGATAGCCTTCGCGGCGGTCTTCGCCGCGCAGATACCAAACGAGCCCAAGGAAAAACAGGAAGAAGGCGAAAAAGGTGAGCTCTGCGATATCCAGGCCACCAACCAGATGCACATTCGTCATGCGAGGCGTCTCCCCTCAAAGATGCTGTTCGTCACGAGATGCCCCATCTGCGGCGAACTGGCGCGAAACAAGAAAACCGAAACCCGCCGCGCCTGCGGGTTGGAAAATGACTCCCGAAAGAGGGTCATAGCATGCCGGCCACGGCCGTGGGTAGAGCAGAAGCTAACAGCAATGAAATGATTTGCCGTTGTCCAGGCAGGAAGTTTCGCCCTGCTCTTGCCCCGGTCGCTCATCCCAGCAGCACCTCCTGGGCGTGGCTGGTGTAAAATCCCCGGCTGATGCGCTGATCGCGGCCCAGCTTGGCCTGCGGCACACTGCGCGAAAGCCGGGCCTTCAACAGATCATGGGCCACCGGGATGATACTGGGCGAGCGGTCGCTCTTGGGAAAGAACTGGCCGATGGCCCGCGCCGTGCGCAGCAGCGGCGTGCCGGGCGCGAAGGTGAACAACATCGAATGGCGGGTGCGTTCAGCCAGCTTGGCCGTCGCGGCTGCGATCTGGTCGCTTTCATAATGGATCAGCACGTCCATCGAGACGATGTGATCGAAATCGCCATAGGCCGGGTCGAGCATGTCGCCGGCGTGAAGCGAAATCTTGCCCTTCACATCTTCGGGCAGCCGCTCCTTGCCGATTTCGATCAGCTGAGGCGAAACGTCGATGCCCACCACGTCGCCACCCCTTCTTGCAACCTCGATGGCCAGCATGCCGGTGCCGCAGCCAGCATCAAGGATACGGCGACCGCTCAAGTCCTGCGGCAGCCAGCTCAGCAGCGTGTCACGCATTTCCTGCCGGCCGGCCCGCACCGTGGCCCGGATTTTCGACACCGGCGCATCGCTGGTCATCGCCGCCCAGGCATCCAGCGCCGTGCGGTCAAAATAGGTTTCCAGCCTGGCGCGCTTGGCGTCCCAGCCGGCAGCCTGCTTCGGCGTGTGGGCGTTCATTCAAACCCCAGGAAGTCAAAGATTTCGCGATCCTTCATCGGCACGGCCTTGCACGGCTCCACGCCGGCCCAGAGCAGCGCAGCAAGGCGCTTGTATTCATTCTGCACGGCCAGGATTTCCGGCGACTCGTCCATTTCGAAGATGGTGCATTTTTTCAGCCGGCTGCGGCGGATGGCATCCAGATCGGGGAATTGCGCCAGCCGATCAATCCCGGTGGCTGCGCTGAACCGGTCGATCTCGTCGGTGTTGGCCGAACGATTGGCGATGCAGCCAGCCAGCCGCACTTCATAATTCTTCGATTTGGCCTGGATGGCGGCCATGATGCGGTTCATCGCGAAGATGCTGTCGAAATCATTGGCGGTCACCACAATGGCGCGTTCGGCGTGTTGCAAGGGCGCTGCAAAGCCGCCGCACACCACGTCGCCCAGCACGTCGAAGATCACCACATCGGTGTCTTCGAGCAGATGGTGCTGCTTCAACAGTTTCACCGTCTGGCCAACGACATAACCGCCACAGCCGGTGCCGGCCGGCGGCCCGCCGGCTTCGACACACATCACGCCGTTGAAGCCTTCGAACATATAGTCCTCGGGCCGCAGTTCCTCGTGGTGAAATTCATGCTGCTCCAGCACGTCGATCACCGTCGGCATCAGTTTCTTGGTCAGCGTGAAGGTGCTGTCGTGCTTGGGATCGCAACCGATCTGCAGCACGCGCTGGCCGAGCAGCGAGAAGGCCGCCGACAGGTTGGACGAGGTGGTGGATTTGCCGATGCCGCCCTTGCCATAAACGGCGAACACCTTGGCACCCTCGATCTTCTGGCTCGGATCAAGCGCGACCTGCACGCTGCCTTCGCCGTCGCCGGGGCCCAGTTTGCGGGTCTTGTCGATGATGAGCGTCATTGCGCTTCTCCTTACGCCGCCAGGGAACCGGCGGGGGCTACGCCTTCCAGTTGGTCTTCAATCGCGTCGGTGGCGGCCTGCAGGGCGGCCATTGTCTCGGCATCCGGCTGCCAGAAATTGCGGTCCGCCGCTTCGATCAGCCGGTTGGCGATCTTGGCCGCAGCGCGCGGGTTCATCTCGGCAATGCGCTGGCGCATGGTTTCATCAAGCACATAGGTCTCGCTGATGCGCTGATACACCCAGGAGTCGACCTGACCGGTGGTCGCCGACCAACCAGTGGTGGTGGTCACCGCCGCTTCAACCTGGCGCACACCTTCATAGCCGTACTTCAGCTGCGCCTCGATCCACACCGGATTGAGGGTACGGGTGCGGGTTTCAAGCGCAACCTGTTCCTGCAGAGAGCGCACCTTGCCAGATCCTTGCGTCTGGTCACCGATATAGACCGGCGCCGATTCGCCGCCCTTGGCCCGGGTGATGGCGCGGCTGATCCCACCCAGCGTGTCGACGTACTGGTCGATCGTGGTGATCCCCAGCTCAACCGATTCCAGGTTCTGGTAGGCGCAATCGACCGTCTTCAGTGCACTGGCGAGCAGGCCGGGCTGACGCTTGGGCTTGCCGTCGACGCCATAGGCATAGCCCTTCTGCTTCTCGTAGGTGTCGGCCAGTTCGTTGGGATCACTCCAGCCGCCACTGTCGATCAACAGGTTGACGTTGGCGCCATAGCTGCCTTCGGCGTTGGAATAGACGCGCAAAGACGCCGTCGCCATGTCGCAGCCATGTTCTTCCAGATAGGAAAGGCTGTGCTTGCGGATGAAGTTCAGCTCCAGCGGCTCTTCGGCTTCGGATGCCAGCAGCGCGGCTTCGGCGAGCATCTTCGTTTGCAGCGGCAAGAGATCGCGGAACACGCCCGACAAGGTCACCAGCACGTCCACCCGCGGACGGCCGAGTTGCTCAAGCGGAATGAGTTCGGCACCAGCAAGGCGGTTGTAACTGTCAAAGCGCGGCTTGGCACCCATCAGCGCCATCGCCTGCGCGACCTGCGCGCCTTCGCTCTTGAGGTTATCAGTACCCCACAGCACCATGGCAACGGTTTCCGGCAGCTTGCCGGCGTCTTCCAGGGCGCGATCAAGGATACGCTGGGCCTGGGCCGTGCCATCCTTGCAGGCATAAGCCGACGGCAGACGGAACGGATCGAAACCGTGGATGTTGCGGCCGGTCGGCAGGATTTCCGGATCACGCAAGATGTCGCCACCAGCGACCGGCGGCACATAACGGCCGTCGAGCGCGCGGATCAGGCCGTTCATCTCGTGATTGACCGACAGGGCGGCATTCAAATTGGCAAGTTCGCGCAGCACTGGCGTGTTGGGCACGATGCGGCCGTGAATCAGTTTGGCGATGGTGTCGCGATCGATGATCTCACCGCGCGCCTGGGCGCTGGCGGCCAGCATGTCGATGCGGGCCTCTTCGCTCTCGGCGTCGCCGAACACGTGCAGGCCCTGCGGGATCAGTTCCTGCTCGATCTCATAAAGCTTGGCAGCGAGCTTCGAGACATCGCTGCCATCAAGGTCCATCGCCTCGGCCTGTTCGCGAATAATCTCTTCCAGCCCCGGCAAGTCTGAACTGCCCGGCTCGGTCGCGCGCCAGCGGTCAACGCTCGCCTTGATATCCGAAAGCCCCTTGTAAAGGCCCGAATTGGTCAACGCCGGGGTGAGGTATGACACCAAAGTCGCGCCTGAACGCCGCTTGGCCAGCACGCCTTCGGACGGGTTGTTGGCGGCATAGAGATAGATGTTGGGCAGATCCTGGATGATGCGCTCCGGCCAGCAGCTCATGGTCATACCGGTCTGCTTGCCGGGCATGAATTCCAGACTGCCGTGCGTGCCCCAATGGACGACCGCGTGCGCGCCGAAATCATTCCGGATCCAGCGATAGAAGGCCATGAAGGCATGGGTCGGTGCGAAGCGGCCATCGAACAGCAGCCGCATCGGGTCGCTTTCGTAACCGTTGGCCGGCTGGATGCCGACAAACATGTTGCCGAACTGTGCGCCGGTGATCAGCACATTCTTGCCGTCAGACTGGAACTTGCCCGGTGCCGGGCCCCATTCCTGCTCGATCTCGGCCAGATAAGGCTCGGTCGCAACAATGCGATCGGCAGGCACGAAGGCGTGCACATTGGCTTCCTGGCCATATTGCATGGCGTTGCCTTCGATCACCCGGCGGCGCACCTCATCCGAATTCTCCGGCACTTCCACGTCATAGCCTTCAGCCTTCAGCCGAACGAGCGTGCGGTGCAACGAATCGAACACCGCAAGGAATTGCGCCGTGCCAGCCGCGCCGCCGTTGGGTGGGAAGTTGAACAGCACGACGGCGAGCTTGCGGTCCTTGTTGACCGCGCGGCGCAGTTGCACCAGCTTCAGCATCTTGTCGGCCATCGCCTCGGCGCGTTCCGGGCAGGATTGCATGGCGCGCACGCCGTCCGACGCCGCCCAGGTGCAGGCGCGTGAACAACCGGTGCAGGCTTCGCCGCCGGCATCGCTGCGGCCGCCGAACACCATCGGCTGGGTGCCGCCATCCAGTTCCGGAATGGCGATCATGATGGTCGCCTCCAGCGGCAGCAGACCCTGGCGGTTTGCGCCCCATTGCTGCAGCGTCTGGAACTCCACCGGGTGCGCCGAAATATAGGGCCGGTCCAGCCTGGTGAGGATTTCCTCGGCCGACTTGGCATCGCTGTACGCCGGGCCGCCGACCAGAGAGAAGCCGGTTAGGTTGATGACGGCATCAACCGTCGCCTTGCCGTCCTTCATCATCAGCGTTTCGATCGCCGGGCGCTGGTCGAGACCCCCGGCAAAGGCCGGGATGACATTGAGGCCACGCGATTCGAGTGCGCGGATCACGCCGTCGTAATGGTTGCTGTCCTTGCCCAGCACATAGGAGCGCAGCATCAGCACGCCGACGGTGCCCACAGCGTCCTTTTTCCACGGCAGATCGGCCAGGTTTTCCGACATGCGTTGCGGCAGATCGGGGTGATAGACGCCGACTTCCGGATATTCCTGCGGCGCTTCCACCTTGGCCTTGCCGCGCAGGCCCTTGCGCGGGCCATCGGCGTAACGATCGACCAGCGCCTGGATCATCTGGAAGGCGTTGTCGTCGCTTCCGGCCAGCCAATATTGCAGGGTGAGGAAATAGGCGCGCACGTCCTGCGCGGTGCCGGGCACGAACTTCAGCAGTTTGGGCAGGCGGCGCAGAACGGCCAACTGGGCGGCGCCGCTGTTGGGCGCGCCTTCCTTGGAAGAGCCACGCAACTTCTTCAGCCAGCCGAGCGGGCCCTTGGGCGGCGCATCCATGCGATAATCGCCCATCCGCGTCATCTTCACGACGTCGGACTGGCTCATCAGGCACACCATCGCG
Organism: Sphingomonadales bacterium; assembly: GCA_027485735.1. Taxonomy (GTDB): domain Bacteria; phylum Pseudomonadota; class Alphaproteobacteria; order Sphingomonadales; family Sphingomonadaceae; genus Sandarakinorhabdus. The sequence continues at coordinate 8,704 of JAIXQM010000075.1, forward strand.
TCGCATTCCTCGCGGCGCGCGGTGAGCGCGTCCTTGATCATGCGGATCTGCTCATCAAGGAACAGCATGGTGACGATGACGATATCGGCGCGCGCGATGTCGGCGCGCGTTGCGTCCAGCTTGCCGTCCTTGTCCCAATCGGCGGCGGCATGGAAACCGATGGAGACCGGTAGGCCCATTTTCTGGAAACGCACGCGCGCCCGGTCGACCGCGCCTGACAGATGGTTATCGAGCGTGACAATCACGACATGGCAATGATCCGGCCGATCCTGTTTCGATGGCGGGGTATCAGCGCGCATAATGGGATTTTGCCTCGTACAGCGTATCGCGGGTGATGGTGGTCACACCATGCTCGGCAGCATAGCGTTCGGTGTTGCGGCGAGCTTTGCCGCGCACAAAGAACGGGATTTTTCCCAATTCCGCAAGGGCTTCGTTCGTCCAGCCGCCTTCTTCGGCAGGCGCGGGTGCCGGCGCGGTGATGGTGGCAACTTCGCTTTCCGCCTGTTCGGCAGCCGGCGCGGCGGGCGCCGAAGCATGGCCCAAGTGGCTCGGCCCGGCCGCATCGGAGAATTCGAAATCCTCGCGGAACATGGTGAGCAGATGCTCCTCCAGGCCCATCACCAGCGGGTGGACCCAGGTATCGAACAACACGTTGGCGCCTTCAAAGCCCATCTGCGGGCTGTGTCGGGCAGGGAAATCCTGAACATGGACGGGCGCCGAAATCACCGCACAGGGCAGCCGCAGGCGCTTGGCGATATGACGCTCCATTTGCGTGCCGAGCACCAGTTCCGGCGCAGCCGCTTCTATGGCTTCTTCCACCGCCAGATAGTCATCGCTGATCAGCGGTTCGACGCCATATTTCTCGGCCGCAGCGCGCACTTCACGGGCAAATTCGCGATTGTAACAACCGAGGCCGACAACCTTGAAACCCAGTTCTTCGCTGGCCACGCGTGCGGCAGCGACGGCATGGGTGCCATCGCCAAAGATGAAGACGCGCTTGCCGGTGAGATAGGTCGAATCGATCGAGCGCGACCACCAGCCCATGCGACCTTGATCAAGATCGGTGGGCACGGGCAGCCCCGCCACGGCGCACACTTCGCTGACGAATTCGCGGGTTGCGAGCAGGCCGATCGGCACGGTTTTCACGGTCTTCTGACGGAATGTTCGCTCCAGCCACGAACAGGCCTGCGCCGCAATTTCGGGATAGAGGCAGATATTGAAATCCGCCTCGCCGATGCCGGCAATGTCGGCCGGACTGGAACCCATGGGCGCCACCAGATTCACATCGATGCCAAGATCGCCGAGCAGGCGGGTGATTTCGGCAACATCATCGCGGTGGCGGAAGCCGAGCGCGGTGGGGCCCAGCAGGTTGGCGCGGGGCCGGCGCGGGCCGTTCTCGCCCACCGCCGGCAGCGGCTTGCGCTCCTTGTCCGCCAGCGTCCGCACGATCTGGTAGAAGGTTTCCGACGCGCCCCAATTTTCCTTGCGGCTGTAGCTGGGCAATTCGAGCGGGATGACCGGGCAAGGCAGCCCCATCGTCAGCGACAGGCCGTGCGGATCATCCTGGATCAGTTCGGCCGTGCAACTGGAACCGACGATCATCGCCTGCGGCTGGAACCGATCATAGGCGTCGCGCGCCGCCGTCTTGAACAGTTCAGCGGTGTCCTTGCCCAGATCGCGGGCCTGGAAAGTGGTGTAGGTGACCGGCGGGCGATGATCCCGCCGCTCGATCATGGTGAAAAGCAGATCGGCATAGGTATCGCCCTGCGGCGCGTGCAGCACATAATGCAGATCACGCATGCCGGTCGCAACGCGCATCGCCCCCACATGCGGCGGGCCTTCATATGTCCAGACGGTCAGCTGCATCGGTCAGACCCTCAACAGATCACGACGATGGAGCGGGCGCGAAAACAGTTCAGCAAGATCACCAGCCTGCTCGTAGCCATGGATCGGCGAGAAGACGAGCTCGATCGCCCACTTGGTCGACAGGCCTTCCTTCTCAAGCGGATTGGCGAGGCCCAAGCCGCAAACGGTGAGATCAGGCCGGGCGGCGCGGACGCGGTCGAGCTGCTTGTCGACATCCTGGCCTTCGGAAATCATCGTGCCCGGCGGCAGCGCGGCAAGCTCGTCGATCAGATGGCCCTTGTGCAAATAGGGCGTGCCGACTTCGACCAGTTCCATGCCGAGTTCGCCGGCCAGGAAGCGCGCCAGCGGCACCTCCAACTGGCTGTCGGGCATGAAGAAGATGCGTTTGCCGGCCAGCTTCTCGCGATAGAGCGCCAACCCCTTGCGGGCGCGTTCACGCGGACCGGCGATCAC